>JAGZGB010000111.1 GCA_018367495.1 Veillonella sp.
GGTGCGACTATACAAGTTAACACCTTAGATGGTAAAGTAGAGTTAAAGATTCCGGAAGGTACTCAAACGGGAACGGCATTCCGCGTAAAGGGCAAAGGTATTCCATATTTGCGTAACCCTAAACAACGAGGGGACCAACATATTGTGGTAACTGTCCAAACGCCTAAGAAGTTGACAGATACTCAACGTGAATTGTTATTACGCTTTGCAAATGAAAGTAACGAAGATGTAAATAACTTACAAGTGAGCAAAAGTCTATTTGAAAAAATTAAGGACCGTTTGACTAAATGAACAGCTCATGTGAAGGAATGGTTTGTTCCGTCACATTCCCTATAAAGGAGCATATATGCAGTGGATAGAAGTATCCATTGTCTGTGAAAGAGTAGCCACCGATGAGGTGACTACTCTTTTTGACGATTATGCAGACAATGGAATTATAGAAGAAGATGTAGAAAATCATCCAAATTTAATTAAATTTACTATGTATGCAGATCCATCATTGGACTCTAATACAATTAAGTCAGACTTAGAAAATCGTCTTACAGAAGCAAATATTAGTGTCACATCCGTTGATACAAATATATTAGATGAATCTACATGGCTTAATTCTTGGCAGCAATATATTGAACCCACAGAAATTTTAACTAATTTGATTATTAAACCTGCTTGGCAAGAATATGATAACGTCGACAATAAAACAATTATAGAAATTGATTCCGATATTTCCTTTGGTACTGGCTCTCATGAAACAACTCGTACATGTGCCGAACTATTGAAATCTTATAGTGAATCCATGGATCTTAATCAAGTTACTTGTTTAGATATTGGTACAGGAACAGGTATTCTCTTATTGGTAGCAGCACATTTAGGGATCAAGCATTTGGTTGGGATTGATATTGAGGAATATGCTGCCAATCAAGCTCGTATTAACTGTGAGAATAATCATGTATCTGCAGAGATTATTTGTGGTAATTTGGATAGTGATTTTAATGGTACTGCCCAATTAATTTTAGCTAACTTAACAGTGGATCCACTTAAAATCCTACTACCTCAAATTGGTAAAAAACTAGAGGATAATGGGATTTTAATTATAAGTGGCATTATAGATGATCGGTATGATGAGATTATGCCATATATTGAGGCAAATTGGCATATTATTGAGGAGCGCATTGCAGGGCCTTGGCATACATTTGCGCTAGAAAAGCGATGAAAAAGATTTTTATTCCTACACCATTAAATGAAAGAATAGAATTGCCGAAAGATGTGACGCATCATGTGTTACATGTATTTCGTCATAATATGGAGAAACCCATTACTGTAACGGGTAGTGATAATCGTTGTGGTTTCTATCAGATTACCGATGAAGTTGATGGTATAGCACAAGCTAAACTTATTGAATATGTATTGACTGATGTATCGTCGTATCGAACTATTCTAGTTCAATCTTTATTGAAAGGTGAAAAGTTAGAATGGGTATTACAAAAGGCGACGGAGTTAAATGTAGATACCATTTATCTTGTATTTACGGCAAACTGTGTAGCTAAATATGATGATAAAAAACTACAATCAAAAGTCAGTCGTTGGGAAAAAATTATGCTAGAAGCAGCCCAACAATGTGGACGCAATCAACTGCCCACACTTGTAGTAGGTGAAACGCTTTCACAAGTATTAACAATCGAAGCTGATGCATTAAAATTAGTAGCTTATGAGAATGAAGATGGTCATACTATTAAGACTGCGCTACAATCAGTACACACTAATCAAACTATAACTGATATTCTAATCTGTATTGGTCCAGAGGGGGGCTATCAAGAGAAGGAAATCAATGCTATTATAGAGAGTGGTGGAAAATCAGTTTCTCTTGGTAAGACTATTTTACGAGCAGAAACTGCTGCCATTGGATCATTAGCAATGATTCAATATGAATTAGAACTATAAATTAAATAAGAATAGAGAGGTGCAATGAAAACCGTTGCTTTTACAACCTTGGGCTGCCGTGTTAATCAATATGACACTGATGCCATGAAAGGTTTATTTCTACAAAATAATTATGAAGCTGTAGACTTCGATGAAAAAGCTGATATATATGTAATTAATACATGTTCTGTAACCAATATGGGGGAAAAGAAATCCCGTCAATTAATTCGTAAAGCTAAGCGTCAAAATGAAAAGGCTTATGTTATTGTAACTGGTTGTTATGCTCAACTTGACCCAGATGCGATTGCTGCTATCGATGGTGTTAATCTCGTTATTGGTACCAATAATCGATCTAAAGTTGTTGAATTAGTAGAACAATTAGAATCTACCGAACGTCAAATTAATGCAGTACGAGATATTATGAATGAATCTAACTTTGAGGAAATGCCATTATATGGTAATGAATCTGATAAAGCTCGTGCTTTCATGAAAATTCAAGAAGGATGTAATAACTATTGCGCCTTTTGTATCATTCCTTATACTCGAGGAAAATTGAAATCTCGTAAAGTGGATGATATTGTACAAGAAGCGAAACGCTTAGTAGAACATGGATTCCACGAAATCGTATTAACAGGTATACATTTAGGAAATTACGGTGTAGAATTACTAGGTCGCCCTACATTGGCCGATGTAGTAAAAGCTTTGTTAGAAATACCTAATTTATACCGTATTCGTTTCGGTTCTATTGAATCAGTAGAGGTTTCTGATGAGTTAGTAGAATTAATGGCTACTAATAAACGAGTATGTCCACACTTGCATTTACCTCTACAAGCCGGTTCTGATCATGTATTAAAGTTGATGAAACGCCATTATACATTACAAGAATATAAAGACTTAATTGCTAGTTTACGTTCTCGTATTAAAGATTTATCTATTACGACTGATATTATTGCAGGTTTCCCTCAAGAAACGGATGAAGACTTTGAAGAAACATTAAATACAGTACGCGAAATTGGATTTACCCATATTCATGCCTTCCCATACTCTATTCGTGAGGGTACACCTGCAGCTACTATGACAGATCAAGTACCAGAAGCCGTTAAAAAAACTCGTGTAGCACTTTTGAATGGTCTTAGCCAATCTGGTTATGAAGCATACGCAAAATCTCGCATTGGTAAGCCTGGTGAGATTCTCATCGAAAAAGAAGAGAATGGATACTATATGGGCTTAACAAATGAGTATGTAAATGGTAAAGTTAAATCTGATAGGGTACATAATATTGGTGATCTTATCGGAGGCACTGTTGTAGGTTTAGAAGACAATTATTTAATTATTGAATAAGGAGTTATCGTATGAGTGACTGCATTTTCTGTAAAATTATCAATGGTGAAATTCCATCTAAAAAAGTATTAGAAAACGATAAATTTTATGCATTTTATGATATTGAACCAGTGAAAAAAGTACATGTTCTTATTGTGCCAAAAAATCACGTAGCTAACATTGCTCATCTTACTGAAAAAAATGAAGACTATGTAAAAGGTTTATTGCCATTTGTACGTGATGTAGCAAAAGAACTAGGTATTTCTAAAGATGGTTATCGTTTGATTTTTAATACTGGCGCAAAAGCAGGTCAAACGGTATTCCATATGCATGCACATCTTTTAGGTGGCGAAGAAATGGGCTGGCCTGAAGCTTAAAATTGAGTATAATATATTCTTTTTATAATACTTATTAAAATTCCTATAAAATATACCGGAAAATATTGACAACATCTATACCTATACATATAATATTATATGTGCGTATGTAAATTATCAGCACTTCCCGAGATTATTTTTGGAGGGAGGGATATAGATGTCTGAAATCAAAGTCGGTAAAAACGAAACGCTTGAAAGTGCTCTTCGTCGATTCAAACGCTCCTGCCAAAAAGCGGGTGTTTTGTCTGAAGTAAGAAAACGCGAACACTACGAAAAACCAAGCGTAAAAAGAAAGAAAAAATCTGAAGCAGCAAGAAAACGCAAATTCAGAGCA
>JAGZGB010000112.1 GCA_018367495.1 Veillonella sp.
CTTAACGCCTAACCCTTCAAGACGAGCGATCTCACGACGTACAACGGCTTTAGACAAGCGGAATTCCGGAATACCAAATAAGAGTACGCCCCCTGGTTCAGATTGACCTTCAAATACGGTTACTTCATAACCGAGTTTAGCCACATCACCTGCTACGGACAAACCTGCAGGACCAGACCCTACTACCGCTACCTTACCAAGATCTTGTTTAATCTTCTTAGGTTTGCGAAGTTCATTGATGCTTTCAAAGTCAGCAGCGAAGCGTTCCAATTTACCGATGTTAATAGGCGGTTTTTTCGCCTTATTCATGATACAGTTGCCTTCGCATTGATTTTCTCGTGGGCACACACGACCGCAGATAGACGGTAAATTTGTTCGTTCCGCCAAGATATCATTAGCTTCACCAAAATTACCACGTGCGATAGCTTGGATGAAACGAGGTATTTCGTTTTCAATAGGACAACCCATACGGCACAATGGCTTTGGACAGTTTAGACAACGTTTCGCCTCTGCGAGCGCTTCCTCCATCGTATAATCCGCATCAAAATGTAGTGGTTTTAATTCGTTACTCATGGCACATGCCTCCTAACAAGGATCCAGTATACTATACTTACAGCGTTGCATGCACCTAAGCATTCCGATGAGCCCTCTCACATAGGGACGCCGTCACATGCTGCTAACATTTATCTTTTGTAACCATTCGATAGACGTGTGGTCACTGGTCAAACTCACACTATTCTATAGTATATTCTAAATTGTGAAAGTCCCAGCCGTCAAGCAAATATAACACCTTTTGTATACGAATATAGCCCCTATTCATGCAAGGATTGCATAGATTTTATACAAGTCCATTTACATATAATAGGATGCATGTATACTGATAATAGATACAGTAATAAGAATTAGAGATACACCTTACGGAATAGAAATATCTATTTCGCAATTGGATATATACATACATATAAGAATTAAAGACATAAAAGCCAAGGTATATCCTTATATGAGGTTTCTTATGAACACAGCAGAATTCACTAGCAAATACTATATAGACCGCCACGGTTCTCATTCCCGAAAATGGGACGGTCAGCACTTAAAATTCAGTCACACCGACCTATTACCATTATGGGTTGCAGATATGGACTTTATGCCGCCTCAGTGCATCCAAAATGCCATCTGTAACTATGTGAAAGCCAATCCGTTAGGTTATACTATGATAAATCCAAATTATATAGAGGCCGTCATAAATTGGTACAAACGACGTCACAACTGCGGTATTGAACAGGACTGGCTCGCTAGCGCCCCCAATGTCATTACCGGTATTATGTGGTGTATTGGGGCTTTCACAAAACCAAACGATTCCATCGCCGTTCTAAGTCCTGTATACGGCGCCTTTGATACGAGCGCCAGCGATGCACAACGTCACATCATCGCAGTTCCGATGAAACGGAACGAAGATAATCACTATACTGTCGATTATGAGACCTTTGAAATAGCAATTATCGAGCACGATGTGAAGCTGTTCATTCACTGCAACCCACACAACCCTGTGGGCCATGTGTGGACGGAAGAGGAGATGGGCCGATTATTTGGCATCTGTAAGCGCCACCATGTGCTCATCATAAGCGACGAAATCCATCAAGACCTTATTACAGGCCCAACAGCCTTTACATCATCCTTAACCGTAAAGAGCGGAGCCTATACAGATAACATGATTGCCATGTCCTCCTTGTCCAAGTCGTTCAATATGGCTAGCTTGCACCACGCAGAGGTTATCATTCCTAACGAAAAGCTACGAAGCCAATTCAACGCCTATAAAGCTCATGTATACCATACGGACTCAGACGTTATTGCCGAAACTGCCATCACAGCAGCCTACACTCACCCAGAGGCCGAAGCATGGTTAACAGATGTACTGGCCATGGTTCGTGAAAACTATGAATATCTATGCCGAGAGCTTTGTACGGCATTACCAAAAATCCGCATCAGCCCTATGGATGGCACCTATTTAGCGTGGATTGACTTTAGTGCCTATGTAAAGCCCGAAGATATGCACGACCTATTTGAAAACAAATGCCACCTCGCACCAAGCTTTGGCGAATGGTTCGGAGGCGAAAACTACGCAACCTTTGTACGTCTGAACTTGGCTACAAGCCTAGAAAACATAAAAACCGCTACCCACAGCATTATTAGAAATATTTAACATATCAGTCATATTAAGCATAGTAATTGTATCCAATCATACTATCCCCTACACAACCTTAGTACATACAAGGATGTATGTACGGTAAATTATGAGGCATACAATAAGGCTACTCTACCATCAAATCGTGTAGAGCAGCCTCTTTTCTATATATGTCTTACTTTTCTATATATGTCTCATATATGTTACCTATTCAGGTTACCACATATATAGGGTCTTATTTAGTTCTAGCGAAATGATCTTTTGCAAATTGCATGTCTTGTACGAGTTCCAATGTACCAATATAGTTATTGTTTTGGTCACGAACAGCCATGTAATTAACATAGAAAGGACGGCCTTGCTTTTCAAGCCATACTGCTACATTATCGCGATCACCTTTACGGAAAGAATCGATGATACCACGTACAATTGGTTCTACCTTTGGCGGATGGCAGGAATACACATCGCGACCGATAGCTGTCGTAGGGCGTTTGAAAACCTTTTCACCATCGTTGAAGTAACGGTTAATGTCTTCGTGATCAACGAAGGTCACTTCCATTGGCATTGTATTAAGCATGGCATTTAATTGATCCACAGTCAAGGTACCACCGATTAGAGCAATGGTATTATCATCGCCACTTGCTTTTGTTGTTTGTGTTGCTAATGCGGTTTCAGCCTCTGTCCAAGCAGTGCGTTTTACCCCAAAGATTTCTTCATATTGCGCTGTATCTTTGTAGATTTGGTACCACTCTTCAGTGCTGAAGTTTTCTGCACAGATCGGGAACAAAATATTTTGTTCTTTATAGATCATTTCTTGCGCACGTGTAAGAAGCTCATCAAAACGTCTATACCAATCATCTACGCTTTGGCTAGACTTAGCTAAATCACCTAGTTGGTCCCGAATATCACCATCAACAGTCCACATAACCATAGATGGACCAGAAATATCATAGGCTACTTTCAAATGCGGATACAAAAGGTCACCCTTCTTAGCATAGTGAACAGATACTTGACGCACTGCATTTACATCATCAACGGTTGCCGTTTTATCTGCCACTTTAGGTCGAATGGATTCAATTAACGCATCAAGAGCCTTGTTTTCTTCTGTTAATTGATGGAGTGGATGTCCTACAGTTTCAATTAAGGACACCACACTTTTACTCTTTTCTTGAGCCTCTAACACAGCCTCAACCTTAGCATGTTCTGACTCCATTTGTTCATGAATGGTAGAACCGTGGAACAAGGCGGAGTGAAGGTCACATAATTGTTGCACCTCAGCTAATGGTGTACCTTCACGCATAAGACCTTGCTCAGCTTTCATAATTTCACTAGCCTCAACATGGGCGAATTGACTAGCAAAATCTTCACGAACGGCACCAAGCTCTTCGCCTGTACCTAACCGTTTCAGGAATCCTTTAAGTTGCTCTACACGTTCGCTATCTTGAACAGCATCTTCAGCCTTAGCTTCGGAATTTTCTTCCGTGTTAGCTTTCGCTGTAGTAGATGCTGCTGCATTTGTTTCTACTGCATTTGCTGCAACTGTACTAGAAGCTACCTTAGCAGATGCATCCGTAACATTAGACTTTGTAGCCGCTTCAGTAGGTGCCACGCCAGGATGACCCGCAGATTCCGCATCATCACCCGATAAGTTTGGCATGTCACCTTCTAAGGTAAAACCAGCTTTCATAAAAGCACCCACGATATCGATCATGGATACACCTTTCATCTTAGCCCCTTTTGGGATAGTCATGATTTTGCCAACAGAATTC
>JAGZGB010000113.1 GCA_018367495.1 Veillonella sp.
ACGAAGGTACTTCGTGAAGAATTAACTAAATATGGTTTCTCCGTGGTGGAACCTGAAATTAAATGTAACTGGAACCCAGATGCAGATGATTTTGGTAAATCAGAAGAACTTGTAAAAGCCTTGTTGGCTTAATATATAAAAAGCTCCTAACGTTAATATAACGTAGGAGCTTTTTGGTTTTTATGATAGCTATGGAAAGAATATGGATGCTGTATATAGATTAAGCCTTATTTTGTAAACTTATGCGAATATTTTGGGTGATATGTGTATACTTATTAACTTATTTACGTAGATATAGAATACTATTAAGAGTAAAAATAAAATTATTATAAAATCCAGAAAAATGATTAATTATTCTCTCATTGGAAGTTCATAAAGCATTCATGAAGCTAATGTGAATAAGGGTTGGTAGGCTACTTGAAATATTCATAAAACTTATTAAAATAGCGATTATTTATAAGTTATACAAAATATATTCTGTAGAATCCTTAAAAAGCTGTGATTTTTCTTACTCATCATTAAAAATGATGAGTATATTGATACAACAAAGAATGCCAGTAATCATGCTATTTTTTGGAATTATGAAGAGTTATTAATGAACTTTATATGGGAAAAAGGCTTGTTTATATCGTAAAACTTTGATATGCTATGCGGGTAATCAACAATATAAATTTTTCTTAAAATGAATTGAATGTATTTCTTAGCTTAAAATAAGAAGTATATTTTATCAGCCCGAGGAGAGAGGCGGAACTTAGAGAGAATGAAAAATTGTATTGTGTTTGGTTAAGAATTTTAATTTAGTGAGGGTGTAAGATGAGAGAAAACAAACATTCCAAAAAATTAGCGTTTGCTGTATTGGCTGCTGCTGCAGCTGTAGGTGCTACTGTTGCTCCTGTAAGTGCAGCAACACCTGTATCTACAGCAGATGGTTTTATTTTTGCAGCCGTAGGTGATCAAGCTGGTCAAACCCCAGATACTACACATAATAGTATTTCTTATGGTACTGTTGCAAATGGTACAGCTACTAGCATCGCTGTAGGTCAAGGTAATACAATTACAAGCGCTAACGGTTCTAGCAGTGCATATGGTAACCAAAATACAATTGATGGTAACCAAGCTAATGCATTTGGTGATGGTAATACTGTAAAAGGTGCTTTTGCACAAGCTTTCGGTGATAGCAACGTAATCAATGGTACAAATGCAATCGGTTATGGTTATAACAATACTGTAGCTGGTACAACTACAAACTACCGCGATCGTACTTTCGATAATGAACCTGATTCAGCTACACTTCAAACTGGTTCTTGGAACAGCAATTCTGTAGCTATCGGTTCTAAAAACACTGCATTAGGTAGCTCTGCATTAGCAGTAGGTAACGAAGCAAAAGCTAAAATGAGCGAAACAATCGCTATCGGTCACGAAGCTCAAGCTGACAAAACTTGGGGAATTGCAATCGGTACTCGTGCAACTGCTTCCGATGTACGTTCTTTAGCACTTGGTCACCAAGCAAAATCTACTGGTTACAAAGCTAATGCAATCGGTGCTGATGCTACAGCAAATGGCAACCATGCTAATGCTATCGGTTCCTCTGCAACAGCAACTGGCGATCATGCACAAGCATTCGGTGCTGGTGCACAAGCAACAGGCGTACGTACTAACGTATTCGGTTCTGATGCAGCTGCAACTGCTGATTACAGCATTGCAATCGGTAACAAAGCTAATGCATCCACTGCAAACTCCATTGCATTAGGTGCTAACTCTACTACTCGTTCTGCTACTAACGTAACTAACGCAACAGTAGCTGGTCATACATATGGTGGCTTCGCAGGCACTAGCCCTGTAGGCTCTGTATCCGTTGGTAAAGCTGGTGAAGAACGCCAAATCCACAACGTAGCAGCTGGTAAAATTTCCGCTGACTCCACAGATGCTGTAAACGGTAGCCAATTGTACTCCGTAGCAAATGATTTGCAAACTCAAATCAACAATTCCACACCAGGTGCAATCAACAATAATATCAATAACTTGAATAACCGTGTTGGTAATGTTGAAAAACGTGTTAATAAAGTAGGTGCAGGTTCTGCTGCATTGGCTGCATTGCATCCATTGGACTTCAACCCAGATGACAAATGGACAATCGCTGCTGGTTATGGTCACTACCACAATGCTAACTCCGCTGCATTAGGTGCTTTCTACCGTCCTAACGAAGATACAATGTTCTCCGTTGGTGGTACTGTAGGCACTGGCGAAACTCAATTGAACGCTGGCGTATCCATCCGTCTTGGTAAACGTTCCCCTGAGTCCCGCTCTCGTGTAGCTATGGGTCGTGAAATTGCTGAATTGAACGCACGTCTTCAAGATATGGAAAACAAATACAACAACTTGTTACAAATCTTGACTCCACATGCAATTGATCCTAGCAAAACTGCTGAATTCCCAGATGTTCCTCGTAATCACTGGGCTTACCAATACATTAGCCAATTGGCTGGTAATGGTATCCTTGTTGGCTACCCTGATGGCACATTCAAAGGCGACGTTAAGATGACTCGTTACGAATTCGCTACTATGTTGTACCGTGCACTTCAAAATGGTGCTCCTATCGATGACAACATGAAACGTGCTATGAACGAATTTGGTCCTGAATTACAAAATATTCGTCTTAACCACTTCCGTGTTGACCGTATTTCTGGTGCTGACAACGATCGTCATAAAACAGAACGTGTTCGCGTTAACAACGAACCTAAAAATCAACGCGACGTATACGGTTCCCGTATTAACCAATAATACGTTGATAACAACTTCCCCTCGAGCTTGTGAAAGCTCAAAAACAGGATGTATCCTAGTGATACATCCTGTTTTTTTTATGCCTATGTAGAAATTGATATATTAACTCTGAAATATAAATAGTGAAATTAATATTTATACACCTTATGTATATTGGATAACTTTTATAATAGAAAAAATACTAGTATTACAATATATCATTCTATATTTCCTTATTGGATATAAAAATTTCACATAATATTTATGTAAAAATATTGAAAGTAAATACATATTGGTGTATAATAACGTTCATAAGTAATAAATATACATAATTTGTGAATAAAAATATAGATATGAGGGAAAGACCATGAAAGAATTTAGACAATTAACAGTAGCGGATACAGCAGAATATCATAAGGTATTAATCGACGGCTATGCAGCGATTAAAGACTATCCAATTACATTCGATGCTATCGATTTTACAGAAGAAGAATCCAAGGAGTGGATCGAAACCTATCCTGTATATGGATTGTATATTGATGGGCAACTTGTTAGTTCTATTACGTTCTGTATGCCGTGGATTAAATATTCTACACCAGATAAGTTTCCACACATTGCTCACTTTGTAACGGCGCCTGAGTTCAAAGGTAAAGGCTATGCTCGGGAAACGCTTGGTTATGCGGAAGAATTATTGATCAATCAATTTAAAACGCCAGCTGTTACATTAGGTACAGCAAAAGAACATCCGTGGTTGCCTAAAATGTATGAATCTTTCGGCTTTAAAGCATATGATAAAGTTCATTTTAGAGGTAAACAACATACTACTATACTTTTCAAAAAAGATTTATTATAGTTGCCTAGTAACTAATCAAACCTTATACATAACTATTCTGATATAGAGTGTACTTAATGTGACATAATAACTGTATCAAATGAGAGTAATGTATAAGGTTTATTTGTTTATGCAAAAAAAACATATTTGGGTATATAAAGTAAACATATATATTATATAATGTAAACATATATATTATATCTATGGACTATAGAACTAGTTTATAGATGGTTTGTAGAAAGGATGTGAGACTATGTTAGTCTTATCTGGTATTTTAGTGATGGTCATCGGTCTGATGCTGCGCTTTAATGCCTTGTTAGTTGTCGTAGCCGCAGG
>JAGZGB010000114.1 GCA_018367495.1 Veillonella sp.
GTAAAGGTTTACACATGCCTGAAAGTAATAAAGGAGCAAGTCATGGTTGAGTTAATTTCAAATGGTGTATTTTTATATCACGGTACGGATATCGTTCCTACGGATTCTAGTGCAGCCCTTGATCAGCAAGAAGTTTTTAATAAAGAGCATGCCTATAAGGAAACGATGGCATACCGTATTTTAATGGACCACCAACAACATGAAGGTGATCAAGATTTACGTATCAAATTCGATGCCTTAACATCTCACGATATTACCTATGTTGGTATTATCCAAACTGCTATTGCCAGTGGTCTAGATAAATTCCCAATCCCTTACATTTTGACTAATTGCCACAACAGTTTAGCTGCAGTAGGGGGCACAATTAACGAAGACGACCATGTATTTGGCTTATCCGCAGTAGAACGCTTTGGCGGTGTCTATGTACCTCCGCATCTTGCAGTTATTCACCAATATATGCGTGAAACAATGGCAGGCTGTGGCAAAATGATCCTCGGTTCCGATAGCCATACTCGTTATGGTGCGCTTGGTACTATGGCGATTGGTGAAGGCGGTCCAGAACTTGTAAAACAATTGCTTGGTCGTACCTATGATGTACAACGTCCAGAGGTTATAGCCATTTACCTCGACGGTAAACCTAAACACGGCGTAGGCCCACAAGACGTAGCCCTCGCTATTGAAAAAGCTGTATTTAAAAATGGCTTTGTAAAAAATAAAGTTATGGAATTCGTAGGCCCTGGTATTGAGCACTTGTCTATGGACTTCCGTAATGGCATCGATGTAATGACTACAGAGACTACATGTCTTACAACAATCTGGAGAACAGACAGCAATACAAAAGAATTCTTAACACTCCATGGCCGAGGTGATGCGTATAAAGAGCTTAACCCTGGCGATGTAGCTTACTATGATGGTCTTGTAAAAGTTAGTCTTGATGAAGTGGAAAGTATGATTGCGATGCCATTCCATCCAAGCAATGTATATACCATTAAAGAAATCAACGAAGGCGGTCGCGACTTATTAGCAGAAATCGAACGTCAAGCTGTTGAGCAATTAGATAACAAATCTTTATCTTTGCAATTGCCTGAAAAACATTTCGATGGCAAATTATACTTAGATCAAGGTATTATTGTAGGTTGCTCTGGCGGTTTGTATGAAAACATCATGCAAGCCGCAAACATCGTACGCGGTAAGAGTGTAGGCTCCGGTCGTTTCGCATTCAGCGTATATCCTTCTAGCCAACCAATTTACTTAGAACTCATGAAAAATGGTGCCCTTGTAGACTTGATGGAATCCGGTGCTATTGTACGTACTGCTTTCTGTGGTCCATGCTTTGGTGCTGGTGATACACCTAATAATACTGGTCTTAGCGGTCGTCATGCGACACGTAATTTCCCAAACCGCGAAGGGTCTAAACCTGGAAATGGTCAAATCTCCTCTGTTGCACTTCTCGATGCTCGTTCTGTAGCCGCTACAGCTATTAATGGTGGCGCTTTAACGGCAGCAACCGATGTGGAATACGATGATACAGTACCAGCGTATCACTATGATGATAAACCGTATGAAAGTAAAGTATACAGTGGCTTTAATGAACCTAAAAAAGATGCGGAACTCATTTATGGTCCATCCATTAAGCCATGGCCTTCTATTAAGGAATTGACACCGAATGTATTGCTTAAAGTAGCCGCTTATATCGATGATCCTGTAACAACTACAGATGAATTGATTCCATCTGGTGAAACATCCTCCTTCCGCTCTGACCCATATGCGTTGTCTGAATTTGCCTTGAGCCGTAAGGTTCCTGAATATGTAGGCCGTGCTAAAACAGTTCGTGATTGGGAAAAATCTCGTCAAGAAGGTGAACGCGTAGCTGACTTAGTAAGTGTATATGAAGAAGTAAAACAAGCTCTTGGCCTTACAGAAACTGTAGAAGATATGGCTACATCTACAGCAGTATCTAGCATGGTATATGCTAATCGCCCTGGCGATGGCTCTGCTCGCGAACAAGCTGCATCTTGCCAACGCGTATTGGGTGGCGGTGCTAATATTGCTATTGAATATGCTACAAAACGTTATCGCAGTAATGTCATTAACTGGGGTATGTTGCCGTTCGTAACTAGTGAAGAAGATTCTAAAACTATGGCAGTAGGCGACTATGTATATGTGCCAAATGTACGTGATCAATTATTCTCTGACTCCGATGATTACACAGCATATGTTATCAGCGGTGGTGTGAAAAAAGCAGAAATTACATTGCATTTAGGTCACCTTAGCGATGAAGAAAAAGATATTATCGCAGCAGGTTGTCTCATCAACTACTATGCAAATAGTAAAGCGTAAGTAGTTAATATAAAGGAGTACATTATGAACGGGTATAAAGAAATCCCTGTTACCTATATGCGTGGCGGCACTAGTAAAGGGGCGTATCTATTAAAAGATACGCTCCCAACTGACCCAGCCAGACGAGACCGTATGATTTTAGATTTATATGGTTCTCCCGATGCACGTCAAATTAATGGTATCGGTGGTGCTGATCCATTGACGAGTAAGGTGGCTATCGTAAATCTTTCTGACCGCGATGATGCAGATATCGACTACATCTTTGGGTATGTAGGTATCGCTGATGCAGTGGTTGACTACGAAGGGAACTGTGGCAATATTTCTGCTGGTGTAGGGGTATTTGCTATTATGGAAGGTTTTGTAAAAGCCGTAGAGCCAGAAACAGTAGTTCGTATCTTTAATACAAATACAAATAAGGTTATTGAAGCGCATGTGCCAGTCCGAGATGGTAAAGCAGTTATTGACGGGGACTTTGCTATCGACGGCGTCCCTGGTACGGGTGCTCGTATTACCTTATATTTCTTGGAGCCAGGCGGTTCTAAGACAGGTAAGTTATTACCAACAGGCAATGTACAAGATACCATTACATTGGCTGATGGACGTACAATCCAAGTCAGTCTCGTAGATGCAGCCAATCCGGCTGTATTTGTAAAGGCTACAGATCTTGGTTATGAAGGCACGGAACTACCGGCTTTCACAGAAACGGATGGCGGTGTATTACTCAATATACTTGAAGATATTCGCACTACTGCGGCGGTAATGATGGGCCTTGCTCCATCTAAAGAGGCCGCTAGTCCTGCAGTTCCAAAGGTATGCATGGTGTCCGCATCGCAAACCTACTTAGCAAGCGATGGTCGTACTATCGAGGGGAATAGTATAGACATCGTGGCTCGTACCAAGGCACTCGCTGTAATGCATAAAGCCTATGCTGTTACAGGTGGTATTTGTACAGCTACGGCAGCGCTGATTACGGGTACTGTAGCGAACGAAGTAGTGAGCGAACGTGCTAAAGAGACAAGTCGTGTTACTTTGGCACATCCATCAGGGAAATTTGATTTCGAAATATGCTTGACTAATGATACTGGTTGGCATGTGGAGAAGGCGGGCGTGGCTAGAACAGCACGACCGATCATGAAAGGCATAGCTTATGTAAAAGGAGAGTAAGAATGAGTAAGCTACTTAAAATTGCAATTATGTTTGCCATTCCTTTGGCAATGTGGTTCATTACACCGCCAGAAGGCTTAAGTGTTGAAGCTTGGCGGCTGTTAGGTTTTTATTTAATGGCTATCGTTGGTTTAGTTGTTAAACCTTGGCCAGCACCAATTATTTTGTTATTATCTATTGCAGGTTCTGCAATTTTCTTGAATGCTACGAAAAACGTATTATCTGGTTATGCATCTACAACAGTATGGCTAGTATTCTCTGCGTTCTCCCTCAGTGTGGCGTTCGTAAAAACCGGTCTTGGCCGTCGTATTGCATACCTATTGATTAAATCCTTAGGTCACACTACATTGCGTCTTGGCTATGTAACTGCTTTATTAGATCTTATTATTTCCCCAGTAACACCTTCCAACACA
>JAGZGB010000115.1 GCA_018367495.1 Veillonella sp.
GCTTGAACGTAGTGAAAGCCAGCGCCTTTAGACGCTGGCCTAGTACTACGGGCTTATAGCCCGTGAGCAAACCACCCGTTTTACGGGTGGTTCTGATTTATAAAACATATGATATAACGATGAATTGACATATCGCGAAATTACGATATAATGATGTTAGAGGTGACTAAAGATGAATCAATTAGAGATCTTTAAAGCACTTGCTAATGAATCACGTCTACAGATTCTATTTTGGTTAAAAGATCCAAAGCGTTACTTTACACATCAAGAACCGGTAGACATGGTGGAAGTGGGCGTCTGTGTAGGTCAAATCCAGCTCAAGTTAGGCGTTACCCAATCGACAGCATCTCAATATTTGTCTGTATTGCAAAAGGCAGATTTGGTGATTGCTACACGAATTGGTAAATGGACCTATTACCGTCGCAACGAGGAAACCATTGCAGAATTAGCAAAGTTGGTAGAAACTGAATTATAAAAGAGCATGAATATATAACACATAAGTTTGTGTAACATAATTTACTAGAATTTACTAGTCAGATACTTGTATTAGTAACACAATTATATTGATAAGATGCGTATTATCTAGTGAGTGTGATTATATAGGATTGCTTTTTTATTAACTTAACATATCGGTAATTCGCAATATATAAATTTGAGAATATAATTCAGTCATCAGCTAGATGTATATCATATAAAATTCCTATAGTAATAGGAGAAAGAGGCTATAATGGCACAACATAACTTAACAGATACAATTACATTCCGGCGTGGGCTAACGATTCCTAACCGCATTGCCTTGGCTCCGATGCAAAGTCTATCTGCATTAGAGGGTGGCTATGCAAGTAATGATACGATTCGTTATTACAATCATCGTTCTAAGGCAGCAGGCTTATTGATTACTGAGTTCCATTATGTTAGTGAAAGTGGTGGCCCAGCGTACATGCCTGGCTATCCATCTCAAATGGGCATTTACTCTGATGTTCACTTAGAGGGAGCAAAGAAAATTGCACAAGCTTTAAAGAAAGACGGTAATAAAGCGGTTATGCAGATTCATCACGGTGGCCGTATGGCTATTGGTCGTTTTATCAATCATCAAGACGTAGTAGCGCCTAGCGATTTACAACGTAAGTTCCCTGTTCGTGCTCTTACTGAAAGTGAAATTGAAGAGATCATCGCTGATTTTGGTCGTGCTACAAAACGAGCTATTGAAGCGGGCTTCGATGGCGTAGAGATTCACGGTGCTAACCACTATTTATTGCAACAATTCTTCTCTGTATTGACAAACCACCGTACAGATAAATGGGGTGGCTCTTTAGAAAATCGCATGCGTTTCCCATTAGCCGTTGTGCGTGAAGTAAAACGCGTTGTAGCAGAAGCGAGCGCACAAAACTTTATCATTGGCTATCGTTTGAGCCCAGAAGAAATCCACGGTACAGATATTGGTTATACCTATAAAGAATCCCTTCAACTCGTAGAGGCTATTGTAAAAGAAGAGTTAGATTATATCCATTTATCCTTATGGGGTGGCTATGACTCCAAACCAGAAGGTGCTGATCAATCCTTTGGCTCTTTATTCAAAGCTGTTCTAGATGATGAAACTAAACTAATCATCGTAGGCAACATCTTCAGTGAAGAAGCAGCTCGTGATGCGGTAGAAAACTATACAGATATTATCGCTGTAGGCCGCGGTACTTTGGTAGAACCTGAATTTGGGCATAAAATTATGAACGGTAAAGGCGATACCATCGTTCACGAAGTAACACCGGAACACGTTCCAAACATGTACCTAACACCAGGCCTATTTGAAGCCTTCACACGTACCGACTCCTTGGGCTTGCCACCACTACCAGGTGCAGAATCCATCTATGACCAACACAGAGGTACCTACGATAACCATCCACTAGCAATTCCATATGCGGAACAATAGAACAAAATATTAACTAAATTAGTAAATAATTTTAGCAAATAACTTCGTAAAATAAATACAGATTATTAAGTACATTTTTTAGTTAAATAATCGAATCACAACACATAAAACTATACACCCATAAATAACTTGTGAAAGCGAGTTTGTAAAATAAGAGGCTGTAGCAGAATATAATTATAACGTATTCTGCTACAGCCTTTTTTATTGATATGTAATAATGATTGCTTATTGTGCTAGTCTTATCTTGACGCCTTACAATGGATTTGCCGATGAAGCAATTATCTTCTTTGACCTATTAGTATAAGTTTTCTGTGTTACAATGATAGTAATATAGAGGGCTTGTTTTAGTTGAATATATGCTAATTTTAAGATTTTTGTATACAGATATTGAATGACTATGGATGTAATGACAGAGAGGCTTTCAGATGAATAATATTATTATTTATAATACTGAAGATGGAAAAGCTAAAATTAATCTAATATTAGATAATGGTTCTGTTTGGTTGAGTCAGAGTGAAATAGCGGAATTATTTCAAACAACAAAACAAAATATCAGTAAGCATATTAAAGCTATATTTCAAGATTTGGAATTGTCTGAAGAAGGAACTGTCAACTATAAGTTGACAGTTCAAAATGAAGGTGCTCGGACTGTTGAAAGAAAGTTAGCTTATTATAATCTTGATATGATTTTAGCCATAGGATATCGTGTACGTTCACCGCGAGGAATTCAATTTAGAAAATATGCTTCAACCGTATTGAAGGATTATTTGATAAAGGGATTCGCTATAGATGATGAACGTCTGAAAGAATTGGGCGGTGGCATTTATTTTAAAGAATTATTAGATCGGATTCGAGATATTCGTTCTAGTGAAAAGGTTTTTTATCGTCAAGTGTTGGACTTATTTTCTACTGCTGTTGATTATAATCCAGTATCTGTAGAAGCAAAATCATTTTTTGCTACAGTACAAAATAAGATGCATTTTGCGATTCATCATAATACGGCTAGTGAAGTTATTTATAAACGTGTAGATAGTCAAAAAGAATTTATGGGTTTGACTACTTTCAAAGGAGAGTTGCCTACATTGAAAGAAGCTCAAATTGCTAAAAATTATCTTACAGAAAAAGAATTGAAAGGACTCAATCAGTTAGTTTCAGGATATTTGGATTTTGCAGAAAGACAGGCACAGCGTGGAATCCCAATGACAATGGCTGACTGGGTAAAGCATATAGATTCTATTTTGATGGCTACAGGCGAAGATGTATTACAGGATAAAGGTCGTATATCTCATCAACAAATGCAAGCGAAGGTTCTTTCTGAATATCAGAAATATCAGAATCAAACTATAAGTACTGTCGAACGCGATTATTTACGGGAAATAAAAGTTCTTGATACATATGCAAAAAAAAGCGGTAAATAGTTTTTCAAAAAATTGGCTATCAACAATGTATTGATAGCTAATTAATAGGTAATATGTAGTTTATATGATTATTTAATTTCCGCTTTCAAATCGATAATGTTTTTAGCAGCTACGCAGCTAGGGCAGTCGCAGAATTCTGCGCCTTCTGCTTTGATTTCTTTAGCGTGTTGTAATAGGTTAGCGGCGCCTTCTGCGCCAAGGATTTGTGTAGCGAGTTCAGAGCCTGCAAAGCCGATTGTTTCGTCGATAAGTGCAATGTTTTGCTCTGCTACAGATACGAGTTGTTTTGTAAGTGCTTCTTGTTTAGGTGTACCTTCTGCATTAATCCAAGATTGAGCGAATTCCTTTACTGTTTCATTGCTTGTAGGTGCATCTAATAAAGCTTGTACGAGTT
>JAGZGB010000116.1 GCA_018367495.1 Veillonella sp.
CGCGAGCAACGGAAGATTTTCTGCGGCCTGTGCCGTAGTATTGAGCTGCCATTGAATATTCCTCCTACCGATTATCGTACGTTAATTTCCAAAACTTCTGGTTTTTGAGCTGCATGTGGATGTTCAGAACCAGCATAAACGTTCAATTTGCGGTATTGTTGAGCACCCAATTTATTTTTAGGAAGCATACCACGAACTGCCATTTCTACAACGCGTTCTGGATGTTTTTCCAACATCATACCCAACTTCATGAAGCGGGAACCACCTGGATAACCGGAATGACGGAAGTATTCTTTTTGAATCAATTTCTTACCAGTTACAGTGATTTTTTCTGCGTTGATCACAATTACATGATCACCAGTGTCAACATGTGGTGTGAAAGTTGGTTTATGTTTGCCCCGAAGAACTTTAGCTACTTCGGCAGCAAGGCGACCCAAAGTTTTGCCTTCAGCGTCTACAACGTACCATTTGCGTTCTACAGTTTGCGCATTGGCCATGAAAGTAGTTTTCATTGCTGCATATCCTCCAATAATTTTATCTACCAAATTTAGCTTTTCGGTCTCATTCAGGGGCTAATTGAATTCCAGACAAAAGCTTACTCAACGAATTATACAGAGTTCATATAGCCCTGTCAAGATATTTTTACCGGCTAAATTGCTTTGGCGCCTCCTCTACAACGTGGTCCATAAAGCGCTTCATAGTGTCCCATTTAGAGTTAGATTTACGATAGGCAAAACAAACTTGTAAGTTGAGAGGTTGCTCCAACTCTGCATAGCCATCGTGTACGCCCATCACATCCAAAAGGCGTTTAGAAACGATAGCACCCGCATCGTTTTGCTGACAGTAATTAATCATGGCATAGGGATTAGACAAGCGGTTGTGGTTAGACCGTTTGATATCAAAACCTTCGAAGTAGGTCTTAAGAGCTCGAGCCATAAAGTATTTAGGTGGGTACATCACCAGGTTATTGTCGATAGCCTCTTGGCGGGATACTCGTTTCCTATTCTTGATCAAACGCGGTGCATAGTAGACCATGACATCTTCCCGGACCGATGTAGATGTGTACATGGACATATCCTTATCGTTTGGTAGGTAAAGCAAGGCGATGTCAATACGGCTTTCTCGAAGGTCTAGAAGAACCTCTTCCTCCTCCATATCGTAGATATTGAGGGCAAAATCTCCACTATCCTCAGAGAAGTAAGATACGTATTGATTGAGTCGAATGTCCCCCATGGACCGTAGAATTCCGATATTAAGAACAGGCCGTTCCAATTTGCTGGCCAAGCGAATGGCATGGACAGACCGTTCGAGCGATTCCATAATCCGTTCTGCTTCAGGAAGGAAGCGTTCCCCTTCCAAGGTCAACGAAGACCCGCGAGTGGATCGGTCGATTAATTTAACACCTACAACCCGTTCCAATTTTTTCATTTGCGCACTAAAAGCAGACTGGGTAATATTCAGTTGCTGAGCCGCCAAGGTAAAGTTTCCAGTTTTATTGTAAACAATAAATGATTGGAGCTCTTGTATAGTTGGTAACTCTTTCATGCTTACCTCTTATATCCTTAACAAATCAAATAACAGACAAGCAATGCAAGCCTGGAGCCCAGGGACTCATTATGCACTATTATAACTAATGTTATACGTTTAATCTAGGCATCTATAAAAATAACTTCTATATTAATTACTAGTAGTATCTATCTCAACTATGTAATAACTATAAAAAGGAATCCTATAGAAGAATGTAAAGTTATTAAATAGAATTCTATATATCCCCTAATAGCTATATTATTAACTAATAAATTAAATACAGCCTGTATTGTTTATTTATTAAGTATATTATCTATATATAGGTATGGGCCGTAGGCGTGGGCAGATAAGAATCGGTTGACTTAGCACAAGGGGAGTGCTATCATTAATCAGTACCATTTAATTTGGGTACAAGTCTATATTAATGTATGAGGTGATAATCACATGGCAACGAGAAGAGACGCTCAATTCAAACTTTGTCGTCGCTTTGGTGTGAACGTTTTTGGTCACGCAAAAGCCTTGAATCGCGTTAAAAAGGACCAACGTCCTAAGAAAATGTCCGAATACGGCACACAATTGTTGGAAAAACAAAAAGTTAAAGCATACTACAACGTACTTGAACGTCAATTCGTACGTTATTACGATAAAGCTAAAAAAATGCAAGGCGTTACTGGTGAGAACATGTTGTTCTTGCTCGAAGGTCGTCTTGATAACATGGTATACCGCATTGGCTTCGCTAACTCCATTCGCCAAGCTCGCCAAATGGTAAACCATGGTCACATCTTGGTTAACGGTCGGCGTGTAGACATCCCTTCCTTCAACTGCAAACCAGGTGACGTTATTGAACTTCGTGAAGCTTCCCGCGACAACGAAATGTTCAAAGCTAACTTCCAAGAACTCAAATCTTTCGATCTTCCATACATCGAAAAAGACTTGGAAAACTTCAAAGGCACCTATGTTCGTACACCACAACGTGACGAACTTCCTATCGAAGTAAACGAAACACTCATCGTCGAATTGTATTCCAAGTAGCCGATGCATGTATAGAGAATACCGTTCTATTGCGGTATTCTCTATTTTTTTATTTGGCTTATAGGACAAAACGTGTTGTTTTTAATGCCTTGTATTCACTGGGTTAACTGGTTTTATCTTTCTAGAAATATATTTTTTATAAAGAGTATTTTGAAACAGGTAAAGCCCCCTAATTGCGGATCTAATTGCAGAAAGCACAGATTCACCTGTGAGTCGTTGACACCTTTCAACATATCTTGTATAGTTATCGTAGATAGAGGGCCCGCTCCCAATTCATCGCTTATGCGAAGGGAGCCTGTGTCCTCTTTTTTATATTCCCTATTCTCTTACCTATCAGCAAATAGTAATCTCTATATAAATCCTATATAATAAGCATATAACTGACTTATTTAAGTGCATGAGGTATACATAATGATTCAAGATATTCCCTTCCAAGATATCCAAGTGGGTTCTTCCGATTCTATCACAAAGACCATTACTCTAGAGGATGTAAAGAAATTCGCAGAGGTTACCAATGATTTTAACCCTGTCCATGTAGACCCAGAATTCGCAGCTAAGAGTATGTTCAAAAAACAAATCGCCCACGGCATGATTTCCGCCGGTCTCATTTCCGCTGTATTAGGGACCCGTTTGCCTGGTATGAATACCATCTACTTGGGCCAAGAGTTGAGCTTTAAACTACCAGTCTATTTGGGTGACACCATTACGGCTACGGTGGAATGCATTGATAAACACGAACGACGTCATGTGCTCACCTTTAAAACTACTGTAACCAACCAAGATGGCAAGGTAGTTACCGAAGGGACCGCAAAGGTGCTTAAACGCTAAAACAATATAAGGATTGTTACCAAAAAGGAGACTATTAGCTAGTCTCCTTTTTTTGGTGTATGATCTTTTTTATATAAAAATATGAGAAACCTTCCTCTTTCTAGGTATCATTGGGCACACTATAAACTAAATCAGTATTCTCCATCTGCTACATCATAATCAATCGTGCCTAAAACCTTATAGTCTGGATAGCGCTCCTTTACATCATTTTCAATACGTGTCATCAAATCTTTCACCTTAGGGCTAAAGGCAAAGGTCACATCAAAGAAAATTTCCTTCTTATCTTCAAAAACACAGATACCATGGAAGCCAACAATTTCATCATA
>JAGZGB010000117.1 GCA_018367495.1 Veillonella sp.
TATGGATTTACCGGTAGGCAAATTACGTATTCGACCAAATGGTAGTTCTGGTGGGCATAATGGGATTAAATCTTTAATCTCCCATATAGGAACAGAAAACTTTCCACGTTTTCGCGTAGGTATTGGTCGCCCATTACCACAATGGACTGTTATTGACCACGTGTTAGCACCATTTAGTGAAGAATCACAAGAGAAAGTACAAAAAGGTATTAAAGATACAGTAAAAGCTGTATTAGGTACTTTAGAGGTGGGTATAGACAAAGGGATGAATCAGTTTAATCCTAAGCGTCGTCCACAGCGATAAATAACATGCAAAAGGGCATGAGTCTCATTGAGATTCATGCCCTTTTTACGAGGTATATATGAGCAATCAAGAGAAAATGCCTTTTGTAGAGGCTTTAGAATCATATAAGGAGCAACATTTTGTGCCTTTTCATACACCTGGTCATAAGATTGGTGTTGAAGCGCCTCAGTTACTAAAAGACTGGATGGGAGCAGCACTGCCATATGATTTAGGGGTTATGTATGCCTTAGATGATTTACATGAACCTGAGAGAGAATTAAAAGCGGCTCAAAATCTAACAGCTGAATTATATGGAGCTAATTATTGCTGGTTCTCTATTAATGGCACAACCGCTTTAATTGAAGCGATGATTATGGGAACTGTAGGTCCTGATGAAACGATTATTATTCCTAGGGAAGCACATCGTTCCGTTATTAGTGGATTAGTGTTATCTGGTGCTAAGCCTATCTATATGGGGTGCCAATTTGATGAACGTTGGGGGATTCCTTTAGGAGTATCATTGGACGATGCCGTTAAAACCATGGATGCGCATCCAGAGGCAAAAGCGATTCTCTTGGTATATCCAAACTATTATGGCGTAGGTGTAGATATTGTAAATATTGTAAAAGAAGCACATAAACGAGGACTGATTGTTCTTGTTGATGAAGCTCACGGACCTCATTTACCATTTTCAGAAAATTTACCTATCGAAGCAGTTGCAGCAGGTGCAGATTTAGTAGCACAAAGCACTCATAAGTCGGTAGGCTCTTTGACGCAAACCTCTTGGTTATTAGGCCAAGGGGATAAAATCAATCAGCGTCGCATTACGCAAATGCATCAAATGCTACAAAGCACGAGTCCAAATTATATATTCCTTGCATCTTTAGATATGGCGCGTCATCAATTAGCAACAGAAGGTAAGGTGCTCATAAGTCGTACCGTAGACTTGAGCCTCTATTTACGTAATGAGCTCCATAAGATTTCTGGTATTACAACTATGGAGTACACGGATATTAGAGACCAAGTTGTAAATTATGATTGTACAAAGGTACTGATCGATGCTAAAGAATTAGGGTTAACCGGTATTGAGTTTGAACAAATGTTACGAAAATATCGTATTGAGGTAGAGTTAGTACAAGCTCATCATGTGTTAGTGCTCATTACTATTGGCGATACAAAAGAGTCTGTAACGGCTCTTATTCAAGCAGTACAAGCTATCAGCGATACAGTGTTAAGTAAATCCCCAGAATCAAGTAATAAAGGAAACGATAATTGGCAAAATCGTAGCAAAGATTCAGCAGTATTGCCTGAGCCTATTGTAAGTGTAACGCCTCGTAATGCTATGTATGCCAATCGGGAGCAAGTATGGTTACAAGACGCATTTCATCGTATAGCAGGAGAGACCATTGCTTATTATCCACCAGGGATTCCTTGTGTAGCGGTAGGTGAAGAGATTAGCTCCTCTGTGTTACAATATATAGAGAATCGAAAGGCTCTAGGGTATGTGCCGAATGGAGCCGATGATATATCATTGGAAACAATCTGGGTGTTACAGGAGTAATTATGGGGACTTTAATTATCTTAGAAGGCGGAGATGGTAGTGGTAAGGCTACACAAACTAAACTTTTAGTAGAACGCTTGACTAAAGAGGGGCATGCCGTTAAATCTGTGAGCTTTCCAAACTATGATAGTGGTGCTGCTATGCCTATCAAAATGTATTTAGCTGGTGAGTTTGGCAAAGATGTACATGATGTAAATCCTTATGTAGCAAGCTCCATGTATGCCATCGATCGCTTTGCATCTTTTAGAACTGATTGGGAAGCGTTCTATAAAAATGGGGGCATCATCATTGCAGATCGCTATACAACGTCTAATATGGTGCACCAAATGGTTAAATACAATGATCCAAAGGAACGTACTGCGTTTTTAGATTGGCTTGAAGACTTTGAGTTTAACAAATTTGCTTTGCCTATACCTGATGCGGTATGTCTCTTAGATATGCCTCTCGAAGTGAGTGAAGCCTTAATGGCTGAGCGCACTGGTAAAACGGGCGGTAATACAGGGGATATTCACGAAGGGAATCATCAATATCTAGTAGCTGTTCACGATGCCTATGAAGAGCTAGTAGAACGCTATCAATGGCACCGAATTCCTTGTGCCACAAAAGATGATTCCATTCAATATGCATTGCGAACCATTGAAGAAATTCATAATGATGTATATCAAGCAGTAGTAAATCTATTACCTTAGGATAGGGCGACTCTTTTAAAAGTCGCCTTTTTCTTATATAATATTAATATTGAGCATGTATTGATAGGAGGGGCTATGACATATTTTGATTCTATAATTGGTCAAGATTCGATCAAGTCACACCTATCGGAACTTGTAAGTCGCAATGCATTGCCACATAGCCTTTTGTTTTATGGTGAAGCCGGTCTTGGTAAGCTAGATATGGCCATAGGTCTTGCATCCTTATTACTGGGACGCCAAGTGTTTTCACAACCTAAGGGTGAATCGTATTTAGAAGATGTAAAAGAAGCACGCCTTGCCAATGGTGAGACTGAAAAACGCATTGAATCAGAAGGTTTACCTATCTATATGGATAAGGGTGATGCCTTTTGGATTCGACCTATGAAGACGGCCTTAAAGGTGGAGCAGTGGTATTCCTTATTACAAGACCATCTGTCTGTGGTCGGGAATGGTAACCGCGTAGTTATTGTGGAGGACTTTCATACGGCTAACGCAGTCATGGCAAATGCTATGTTAAAAACCATTGAAGAACCGCCAGAACAGGTGTATTTCATCATTATTACGAATAAAATTAACACCGTATTGCCGACCATCGTTTCAAGATGTATGGGCGTTGGTTTTAATAGTGTCGATGTAGATACGATTCGCACGGCACTTGTGGCACGTGGCATCACTGGTGATATTGAGCAGGCTTTGTTAGCCGGTCATGGCAATCCACAGTTAGTGGAAAAATTGGCTACTCAAGATCGTATTGAAATGCTAGAGTTAGCTGTTAAGGTAATGGACATGATTGCCTTTGAAACAAGATGGTTTTCTATGATTTCTCTAGCTTGTGAAAGCTTACCTCGTGAAAGTCTAACAGAATTGATGCATTGGTTACGTCTTGTAAGTAGAGATGTGATGGCTCTTAAAATGGGGGCTCAAGACGGACAATTACAAGTACCTATGTACAAAACTCAATTATTACGATTATTACCGCGCTGGTCTATGCAAGCATTGTCTCAGGTCATTACTGAAACATTGCAAGCGGAACGGGCTTTGCGTTTACATATAAAAACCGCTCTCGTGGTGGACGGTCTTAGTATCGCCCTTCATGATGCTCGGGAGGAGGATTAAATGCTAACCATAGTTGGCGTACGCTTTAAAAAGGC
>JAGZGB010000118.1 GCA_018367495.1 Veillonella sp.
TAAGAATGCTTTTGTTCTATCACTTTGTGGATGATTAAAAATTTGTTCTGGAGTACCTTCTTCTTGAATAATACCATCAGCCATAAAGATGACACGATCAGATACTTCACGAGCAAAGTTCATTTCATGCGTTACGATAATCATCGTCATATGATCGTCTGCTAACTGTTTAATAGTCTTTAGAACCTCACCGGTTAACTCAGGGTCAAGGGCAGATGTAGGTTCATCAAAAAGCATAATCTCTGGATTCATCGCCAATGCACGAGCAATAGCTACACGTTGTTGTTGGCCACCAGATAAACGAGATGGATACATATCACGCTTTTCCCATAGGCCAACTTTATTAAGTAATCGCTCAGCAATCGGTAAAATCTCATCATCTTTCATCCCTTTTACCATGCGTGGTGCAATCATAATATTATCAAGCACGGTCATATGAGGGAATAGATTGAAAGATTGGAATACCATACCCATGCGCAATAATAAGTCATGTTGTGTTTCTTGACTAGCATAGTTAACAGTGCCATTAGCATCTGTACTAGCAAGAACTGTACCATCTACAGTAATAGAACCACCATCTATGGTCTCTAATTGGCCTAAACAGCGCAAGAATGTAGATTTACCAGATCCAGATGGACCGATAATAGAAACGATTTCCCCTCTATTCATTTTGAGCGATACATCGCGCAATACAGTTTGATTGTTAAAGCGTTTTTCAATACGCTCCATATTTACAAATGTCATAAGTACCTCTTACATCGTCGTATTAACTAAATAGCTGTGATTTCAAACGGAGCTATAGCCTCTCTAAACAACTAAATTCATATCTACGACATACTACTACAGAACAGATTAATCTTCATATACAGCAAATCGTCTTTCTAAGTAGTTGAAGATATTTGTTAAAATAAAGGTAAAGATCAAATAGAACAAAGCTGCCACCAGGAACGCAGAGATATCAAAGTCACGTTGTACGATAGATTTTGTAATACGCAAGATATCATTCATAGCCAATACATATACAAGAGATGTATCTTTTAACAAGTTAATTGTCTCATTCGCAAGCGGAGGCAATACGCGTTTAAACATTTGTGGCAAGATGATTTTACGCATAGTTTGAGCATAAGTAAAACCAAGAACCTTTGCCCCTTCATATTGACCGCGCGAAATAGATTGGATACCACCGCGGAAAATCTCACATAAATAAGCTGCGTAATTTAATACAAATGTAAGTACTGCGGCTGTAGCATCATCCATTTGGACAGCTCCATCTGTAATGATAGGTAATGCATAATATATAAATAGAATTTGTAACATTAATGGTGTGCCACGCATCAAATATACAAAGGCTTCAACAATTTTATCGAGCACGGTAAATTTAGATAAACGCACCAATGCAAGTAGAATACCACCAGGAATGGATAACACCCATACAATACAGAAAAGCGATACGGTTACCTTTAATCCATCTGCAATGGTTGGGATAATATGCAATAAATACTCTAACATGGAATACTCCTTCAAAACACGACTAGAGAAGAGGCATCTGGCCTCTTCTCTAGTGTACATTTCGTTCTTTAATTATCTGTTGTACATACTGACCATAGTACTATTAGTATATCACGAATTGTACTATTTAGCATCGCTCTTATCTAGGTCTGCGCTAGAGCCCAACCATTTTTCAACGATTTTATCAGCAGTACCATCTTTTTTCATTTCAGCTAAAATACCATTGATTTTATCACGTAATGCAGTATCATCTTTACGGAAGCCAACAGCGAAGTTATCCGCACCGTAATCAGTACCTTCTACGATTTTATATTTACCAGGTTCTTTTGTCATGAGGTAACGAGCGATAACACCATCAGCGATAACTGCATCAACACGACCAATGCCAAGATCCATGAAAGCACTTACGAAATCAGCATAAGATTTTGTTTCTTTTACAGTTTTACCGCTTGGATCATTTTGCAATGCAGATTCACCAGTACTAGCTTGTTGAACACCGACTACTTTGCCCGATAAATCAGCTTTAGATTTAATAGATTCATCTTCATTACGAACAATAATATATTGTTTATCTTTCATGTATGTATTGGAGAATAATATATTTTTCTCACGTTCAGGAGATACTGTTAAGCCATTCCACAAAGCGTCGATTTTTTTAGATTTCAACTCAGCTTCTTTACTGGACCAGTCGATAGCTTTGAATTCTACCTCCATGCCAGCCCGTTTGGCAGCTTCTTTAGCCATATCGATATCTAAGCCTACGATTTCGCCTTTATCATCTTTAAAGCCCATCGGAGGGAAGCTATCATCTAAGCCAATAACGATTTTTTTAGGTAATTCCTTATTAGCAGTTTTAGTATCACTACCACACCCCGTTACAAATACCATCATAGATACTGCTGCAAGGCCAACGGCCATCATTTTCTTCCAATTCATAACTATCCTCCATGGTGCGTTACACCTTTAATTACTAGCTATTATATGATGTACAGAACTCATCTCTATACCCGATGATTGTATTATACTTTAGTTTATTAAAGTTGTAAATGGTTAATTTGATGAATTTTTTTTATATTCTCAGTTTTATGTTGCATATAATATTTTAAAACGATAAAGCATTTGTATATACCCTTGCTTTATGCATCTCTATTCTTATGAATGGCTTCAATCATAGCCATTTTATCTTTATATCCCACCAGACCTAAGTCTAAAGGTATTACATAAATCCCACCATGACCATTCATAGCCTGTAACTCACGCCAACCTTCAGTAAATCCAATTATATGCTCATAATCGACAAAGACAAAATATTCATCGCCATGAAAGAGGCTGTGAAAGTATTCTTTTACAGAAAAAGGCCTTCGCTTTAACACGAGGCCCTTTTCACATATAAATGCTTGACTTTCACCTAATCTATGAAGGGTCCACAATATTACGAGTAACAACAGGTAATACCATATGCGGTCAGCCCAATCGGAGGGCATATATTTTACAATTAAGGCGCAAACCAATAGACCGATGATACGACCGGCCCACTGAATTCCACGATGTATTTCTAAGCTCTGTTGTACGGTACCTGATGAAAAGCGTTCCATCGCCTCTTGTTTCGTCATGGCTTACCTCACAAATTGAAAGTCTACTATATGATTTTATTTACGGCACAAGCCCATAGCTTGCTCTACTTTACGATACATTTGACTTGCTTTAGCATGAGCCTTAGCAGCACCTTCATCGAGAATAACATCGAGTTCAGGGCTTGTAATCAACTCATTATAACGTTGTTGAATTGGCTCAAGAGTTGCCACCAATAGGTCTGCGATATCGGATTTGAATGCGCCATAACCTTTACCGGCATACATTTCTTCGATAGCTTCATAGCTATCTTTTGTAATAGCACGGTAAATGCCCATCAAGTTAGAAATGCCAGGTTTGTTTTCTTTATCATAACGCACCGCGTTATCAGAGTCAGTTTGAGCGCGTTTCAATTTTTTCACGATCAAGTCTGGTGCATCCAAAAGACGAATTGTAGCATTTTGGTTATCATCAGATTTACTCATTTGATATCAGGTACTACGAAAGTTTCGCCAAATCTACGGTTAAAGCGTTCCGCCAAATTACGAGTCAACTCAAGATGTTGTTTTTGATCCTCACCTACTGGAACATAGTTAGTACCATATAACAAAATATCTGCCGCCATCAATGGTGGGTATGTAAGCAAAGCTGTTGGAATGGACTCGCCTTGCTTTTGAGATTTATCCTTATATTGTGTCATACGTTCTAATTCGCCTACATAACTAATAGATTGCATAACCCAGCCAAGTTTTACATGTTCAGGTACTTCGGATTGAACAAATAATGTTACCTTTTTAGGATCTAGACCAACAGCGAGGTATAACGCAGCCAAATTACGAGTATTTTGAAATAACTCTTTTGGATCTTGTGGTACTGTAATCGCATGTTGATTAACGATACAATAGTAACATTCATCAGTATCTTGA
>JAGZGB010000119.1 GCA_018367495.1 Veillonella sp.
TAGGCGGTATTTTATTTTGTTTAGAACCAGAACCAAATAGATTTATGAAATGTAGTTGTAGTAACGTATAAGCCTGTGAAATATGGTACAATAAAGAATAGAATTTAATTTGCTAGTATAGCAGTTTATATATGTTTTCGGGAGGATTTTATGGCAACAGAAAAAGAAATGAATGAATTAAATGCACCTTTACAATCTGATTATAAAGAGGTCGTTCGCGACATTGCAGAAGAATTATTGGCGCGCCTTAATATCGAAGAGGATGGCGCTATTATCGATATGTTCCAAACAGGATCATTAGATCCTTGGCAATTATTCGTATTTTTCTCTGCATTAGAACATGCACTCATGGAGTTTAGAACGGACAAACGCAAGAAAACTGTTATCGTTCATGCCCAACCAGAGGCCCTCGTTGGTACAGGTCCTGTTGTAACACCTGTATCCACTATGCTTGAGCATATTTTAATGTCTCGCGTAAATGATATGAGTGAAGGCCGTTTGGAAACGGGTTTGCTTACGGTATCTGGTGAAAGTATCGATTACGAAGGGGTTAATCTAAAAGGCCGCCATGTAGTTATCATCTGCGATATTCACGATAATGAATCACCTTATTTGGCAGAATGCGTTAAATTATGTAAAGAAATGAAAGCCAGTCACGTTGTGGCAGTCCCTCTCATGTTGTGGAACCCAGATCTTATTGACAATTTGACAGAGGAAAGCATCAAGGCGGAATTATCCCATGAAAATCGTCCTCTCTCCTAGTAAGACAAAAACGATTCCTGATACTGTAATTGCGGTCCGTGATGGTCAATTCCAGCCTCATATTACTCAAGAGATTGTAAAACATGTACAATCTCTCGACGTAGTAGCACTTGGCAAGGCCTTAAAACTAAAGGACGATAAGGCGCAAACGCTCTTTGATTTCTATCAAGAGTTTGAGTCTCATCCTGTAGGTTTTGCTTGTGAAAGCTACGATGGTATTGCCTTTAAATACTTGGATTGGACAGGACTATCTGATGAGGCTAAGAATTTTGGTAAAAATCACCTCGTTATAATGTCTGCGTTATACGGCATCGTAGAGCCTACGATGGGCGTTAGAGATTATCGATTAGATATGGTCGATAAGGTGGGCATTAATTTATATGAAACTTGGCGCAAAGCGGTGGATGCATACTTTCACAAGGAAGATTGGATTCTAAACCTAGCGTCTAAAGAATATGCAAAAATGGTGAATCATCCAAAGGTGGTAACCATTGAATTTTGGGAATTACGAGGCGACACATATAAACAGATGAGTACGTCCTCAAAAATGAGTCGTGGCATGATGGCGCATGCATGTTTGACGAAACAAGTGAAGCACGTGCGGGATTTACCGCGTGAAATTAATGGATTTATCTGCGCTACAGATATTGAGTCCATTACCATACCAAGCGAATCGATGACGATTCGTTATGAAAGGAAGTGATTGTTTGCAAGTGCAAGATATTCTCGCAAAAGACCTCGTTGGCGATGAATGGCTGACAGAGGATGAGTTAAGATTTCTCATGTCTGTAACTGATGAAGAACAGTTGCAGTTAATCTATAAAAAGGCTTACGAAGTGAAGGCGAAATATGTACAGCCTGTGGCATACTATCGTGGCCTCATCGAGTTCTCGAACCGATGCATTAAAAACTGTAATTACTGTGGTATTCGCCGCGAAAATGATAAGACGGAACGCTTTGATATGAATCGTGAAGATATCATCAAGATGGCGCAGTGGGCCTATGACCATGAATATGGTTCTATTACGCTCCAATCTGGGGAACGCTGTGATGACATATTCGTTGATTATGTAGTCGATCTTATCCGTGACATTAAAGCTATCGGCGATGGTTCTCTAGGCATTACGATGTGCGTAGGGGAGCAAAGTGAAGAGGCGTACCGCCGTATGCGTGAAGCAGGGGCTAGCCGCTATCTATTGCGCATTGAAACGACGAATAAAGAGCTATATCACAAAATTCATCCTCGTGATGAACTACATTCCTTTGAAACGCGTGTTGAATGTTTACGCCGTTTGCGCCGCGTAGGTTTCCAAGTAGGTACAGGCGTTATGATTGGTCTGCCTGGGCAAACAGAGGAAGACCTTGTAAATGATATCCTGTTCTACCGTGACATGGATATCGACATGATCGGCATGGGGCCTTATGTGGTGCATCATGATACGCCATTAGGCCAAGAGGCGTTAGCAATGGGCATCGATGATGAAGAAGGTAAATTGCGTCGTATTCAATTGGGGCTCAAGATGATTGCCTTAACGCGTCTATTCTTAAAAGACGTAAATATAGCAGCTACTACAGCGTTACAAGCATTAGATCCGTTAGGTCGTGAAAAAGGACTCGCTGCAGGTGCTAATATTTTGATGCCTATTATTACCATCCCTGAACACCGTGCCAAATATTTGCTATATGATAATAAACCATGCGTGGATGATAATGCCGATAAATGTAAAGACTGCTTGACGCGTCGCGTTATGTCCATCGGCGATACTGTTGGGTGGAAGCAAAATGGGGATTCCAAGCATTACGGTAAGCGGACCGGGTCGTTTTAAACACACTGACATAGATTATCGATTAAAATATTTATAATTGTTATATTTATGTAGAAAGATAAATAAAATCCATATATAATAAAAACATAGTTTATTTTGTTTTATTATATGAGGTGATTTTATGGAAACAAAATGGTATTCTGACTTTTGGAATCTACTGACTCAACCATTTAAGGGCGGTATCGATCAAGTCGTACAGTATGGTACGTTGAAAAAGGGCTTCTTAGGTACAGCACTCTTATGGGCTATTCCTTACATCTTGATAGGCTTATTTGGAGCCTTGTTACTCCCATTACTTCCTAGAAATGAGTTTACTATGGTAGGTATGCTCGTCGGGGCTGGCGTAGGTTTCTTCTTCATTTTAGCCTATATTGCTTGTATTATTTGGTCCTTTGTCATGGTGGCTGTCGGATCCTATGTATTTAACTGGGTGGCTGTAAAAATGGGCGGTACTGACGATGTACAATCTGTTATGAAAGTGCAATGGTATCTACAAGGTTATGAAGTATTATTGTGTACCTGTGTGTATACAATTGTTTTCATTTTAATGGCTATCTTCGGTGGTTTGTTCGGCAGTTCTACATTATCCAATCTTATTTCTAGTTTAGGCTCTCTAGTAATTTTTGTTTTATCTATTTGGGTTGGCTTAGAATTGATGGCAAGACAAACTATGCTGACTAAGATGAAAGTATTCATTGCCGGCATCGTAACATCTGTTATCTTCATCGTTATCTCTCTTATTTTCATGGCTCTTCTTGGTGGCTGTGCATCCTTAGTGGGTCGATAATTTCATTATTATAAAAAATCCTCTTTTTTCGATAAATATTTTTTCGGAAAAAGAGGATTTTTATATTATTACGTCGAAATCATATATCAAGAACTCAAAGTTTCACATAAGGAGGCGATTCCGATGAAAGAATATAGTAGTGATCAGATTCGTAATGTAGCTGTG
>JAGZGB010000120.1 GCA_018367495.1 Veillonella sp.
ATTCATTGACATTGAACCTCCTATGTTGAAATGTTGTGGTTGCCAGACCAACTTCATTCTATCACTAGGAGGTTCTTTCCTTTTCTCTAAGAATTTTTTACCGACCCCCAGTTTAACTGGGGGATTAGTCATGCCTATTCGGCGTACATAGAAAAAGCCTATAGTACTAAACATGTACTATAGGCTTTTGTCATATACTTTCAGAAGACAAGAAAAATATTAGAATAGTAACTGTTAACAAATTTGGCTACTTATGCCCCACCAACTGATAGCTCATATCCACTAGCATTTTAAGTTTCTCTATATCTTCATAGCTTTCTATATCCACCGATATCCAGTGTTGTTTATTCATATGATACGCAGGATAGATTCCGTTTTCATGGATCAGATTAGGAATCAAGTCGGGTTCGCATTTTAGATTGACTATATCCATAGATTCATTTGTATCTCGACCTACTTGATGGCCTTTGATATCAAAAATTCCAGCAAACCATTTTTGATTATCTCTACGTCGGATTACTATATAGTCAGGGTATCTTTCCCATGGATAATCAACATCACAAACATATTCTTGTTGTATGTATTGAAGTAATTCATTACGATTCATAATCTCCTACCGTGTTTTAATAAAGTCCATATCAAACATATCTTTTGGTATAGCTGCCATACCTGGTAGACTTCTTGAGTATTTATCTGCATCATTTGCATTATCTACATATTGAATTATGTCACGCAGATCTTTTGCTGGCGTCTCATAATCAGAGTTCGCCATTATAAAGTGTGTATACAAATATTTATCGTCATACAGCGATTGAATGTACATTCTAGATGTAGAACGATCTACCTCCATATACATGGCCGGAGTAGCATCATTCCAAACTGTGGCGTATTGGATTGGTTTATAATCAGAATAAGGCTTATACATAATGAAATGTTGTATTAATTTAGAGTTAATTTTATGGCGATTTGCTAACTCCTCTGGCTTTAATTCTCTTACCATAATACCTTCACGATAACTTTTACTATCATAAATATAAATTGCATCATTATCCGGGCCATGATATGTCAAATTACTTGATTTTAGTGTTTGGAATGTGAATCCATTTATAGTTATCGGTTTAGTTTTGGAAAGTAATTGTTTAGCTGGTTCAATAGATGGTAAAACATAATTAACTAATGGAGACATTAATTCTTTATACACATATTCCTGATCATGTTTCTTTAACAGTTCTACTTCTCTTTTTTTAGATAAATCATAACTTATACGATAATACATCGAAGGATCTGATTTAACGCTAAAGTTAATTGCCCCTTCTAAAGCACCATTTTGAGTTGGACTAATCTCCCATGTAGCATGTTTAATAGTAGGATATGAAAAGGAGTTTCCTTTTATGGAGTTTTCATTATCCTTACGAATGGTATAATGTAAATTTCCATCAATCAAAAGAATATTTCCTTTTTTAACATCTGTAGTTAATGGGTCCCCTTTCACAGTTTTACCAAACTGACTACTCACAGGCATCGTAAATTTAATATTTGCGCCATTATCTTTAAGAATAAAAACAGAGGATGAGAAATTTACGGAATGATTCAGTTCCTCAGTAATGTATACTAACTCATCCATTGACCATTTTCTAGGCATATTATTAGTATATTTTGCCTTAATTTGACTACCTACATCTACTTCCATATTCTTAGCAGTTTTATCAACTTTACGATAGTTTTGATACGCATCCTTTGAAATTGATGAATCTGCACCGGGAATATTCACATCAACAGCATAACTAGATACACTAATGGCACTTAATATTACAGCACTTAGTAATAATCGTTTTAACATATACAGCTCTCCATAAAATAGTAATCTATAAAACAATTTTCTTTAATTTAGTTCTTAACTGGTATCATATTTTCAAAACTTGTGCCATATGCTTCTTTAAAAATATAATTTCCCACCACGTATTTAGGATCACGTAAAGCTACATCAACATATTGTTCCGCCCTATTATTAGAATTAGCAAAAGCTATACCTTCATAATTAAAGTCTTCTATACTATTCATAGTCAATCTCATACCAGAACCAGCTTGTTTGGCATAAATAAGCAAAGAATAATCTTGTGAATACTGTGGTACACGCAATATGCTAGCTACTGTATGTCTTATATCATATCGATATGTAACTAAAACCTTATGAATATATGGATTAAGTCTACGACTATTTTTATTTTCAACCTCATATACAACTGCTTGAACTTTATAAATAGATTGATCTTCTTCAATACTTTTAATAGAACCCTTATCTACAAAATATGTGATAGAATTCTCACCTGTAATAATAGGAATATTATTTTTATTAATCTTTATTTCTTGCATAGATATAGCCTGAATTTGTAATGGTAACACTATACAAGACAATAATAAAATGATAAGTATTTTTTTCATTATATTTCTTTCTCTCTTATTTATTTACATAAACTTTTATAATTTATAACTCTAGAATATCACATAATGAACTATTTCTTTCATTATATTAAAGCCTGCAATACTCATCTAAGTATTACAGGCTTTTTTATCACTATTTCAAATTTCTAATAGAACTCAACCTATCAATATACTATTTTCTAACCATTCATACGGTTAAAGTATTCAATGGCTTTTGGTGAGAATTCAACGAATGTATTCCCATAAGAGAATGGTCCCAATTCATATGGTTGGTATACAAGGCCTATAGCGCCTTTACCTTTCAAGTAGTAATTGTCAGAAACATATTCTACATTCCAGTTTGGTAGTAAGTCTGCTTTTTTATGACCTTCACTGTAGAAGCGCAAAATCCCAGAGTTAATGCCTCGTTCTATTTGTTGTGGATTAGCAATTTTTACATAGTTATATAACGGAATTCTTTGACCCGTAATCTTATTATATACTAGGCCTTTAGTGTTATACATACCATGTGCATTACCAGCATGATAGTGATAGGTAGTTAACAAAATGGATACTACTTGAGCATCTTCATAGGTAACTTTATAATTTTGTTTTACTTGATATGCATGTTGATCGTAATAGACTGATTTCGCATATAAAACATAGTTAGCAATGTCTGTATTAATCGCCTTTTGTGCAAACATATTATTGGTATATACCAATGGATATTTTAATTCCATGTTTACATCGGACTGACTGCCTGTTACAACAGTTGCATACGTAGGTACCGCCAACATAACACCTAACATAGAGGTCATACATAGCTTTTTAAAGATTCCCATACTACTGTCTCCTTTTAACAAACAACTTTAAATAGGTTATTACAGTATTAGTTCTACAAGCTATGATAAAATTCCTCTTTTACACAACACGATATGTATTTTCACTATATTATACTTTCACCATACAAAAAAAGGACCCTCCAAAGAGAGTCCTTAGTCTGTATTGTTATGCTATTAAGCGTTTTTAGCTACTTCAACAAGTTTAGCGAATGCTGCTGCATCGTTAACTGCCAAGTCAGCCAACATTTTACGGTTAACTTCAACGC
>JAGZGB010000121.1 GCA_018367495.1 Veillonella sp.
ACCTCCATAAATGGATATAACTATAGATTTTGATATATCTAGTGTACAATGTTTATCTAAAACTCACAATATATAAATGATATGGATTTTCAATACATATTATGCAAATTTCGTAAGAATAGATGTTATTTGTAATTTAATAATATTGAAAACACTATATAAATATATTGAAAATGTAGTACTTAGCTTGCTTTATTTGGGTGTGTATATTTGAAAGAACTAATTTTTGCATTATCTTTAAATAATGAAAACTTATATCAATAAATGGAAAGCATTCGATATATTGTGATGGATCTTCTTGGAATTGTAGGGCGTTATTATGGTAATATTTAGATAGTATTGATTATGGAATTACGTAGAAAGGTAGATGCTAATGACAAATCGTATGAAAGCCATTTTAGGGGCATCTGCCACCATTGCCGTTTGGGCTACGGCGTTTCCTTTTGGTAAAGTAGCATTGCAATCCGTAGATGCATTGACACTCTCTGTAGCGAGGGTTGTAGGTGGTGCTATACTCATGCTAATTATTGGTGTATTTAAGGGATTACATATACCTACATCTTGGCGTGAGTGGGGCCTATATATTCTGTTAGGGGCCACAGGAAACTTCGTTTACCAAGTCGTTTTTAATGAAGGATTGCGAACAATACCGGCCGCTACATCTAGTATTATTATGGCTTTGACCCCGATGACTACAGCATTGATGGCATTGGTAGTCTATAAGGATAAAATACGTCCTATAGGTTGGATCTTCACCATAACTGCTTTTATGGGTGTGGCCGTTATTATTCTTTGGAATTCCACTCTGACCATTCCAATGGGGGCTATATGGACGTTGATTGGTATGATACTGTTTGCGGTTTATAATATTCTAAATCGTGGGCTTAGTCTGAAAGGTTATAACTCTATTACTATCGCTATGTGGTCCATGTTTACAGGTGCCATTATGGCACTACCTTTTGCAGATCATGCTATTGAAATGATTGGAGCCGCACCAATCACTGCGAAGCTTGCTATGGTATACCTAGCATTCTTTTCCAGTGCATTAGGATTCGTATTCTGGAGCTATGCCTTTGAACATGCTGAGAAAGTTTCGGATGTAACCAATTTTATGTATATTTCGCCAATCGTGGCAGCCGTAGTAGCAGCCTTTTTATTAGGAGAATATCCTAATATGGGACTCTATATTGGAGCGCCAATTATACTAGGATCATTATTCTTATTTAATCGATATAGATAAATAAAAGAACCTCAACCTTTTTTGAACTGCACCCCAAAATTTGGACACAATTTTTGGAGGTGCAGTTCATTTAGTGTTGAGGTTCTTTTTTATGTTTGACAGTCATTATAAATTGTAGTAATCTAAGTATACAATTAAAACATACTTTAAAGATATGTTTTAAAAAAATATTAATTCCTACTAATATATAGGGAAAGAGGTGGTACAGTGATTGCTATACGAAATGTAACGAAAGAGTTTGACGTTAATAAGCAAAAGGTTACTGCATTATCTGATGTAAACTTTACCATAGAAAAAGGCGATATATTTGGCATTATTGGCTTTAGTGGAGCTGGTAAATCTACACTGCTTCGCATGATTAATGCCTTAGAGGTACCTACCTCTGGTCATGTTGAAATAGATGGTGTGAATATCAATGGTTTAAGTTTTAATGAGCTTAGAAAGGTTCGTAAGCGCATCGGTATGGTTTTTCAACAGTTCAATTTGTTGAATGCTAAATCTGTGTATGATAATGTGGCTATCCCACTAATTCTTAATAAAGTGCCAAAATCCGACATTGATAAAAAAGTTAAAACCTTATTAGACTTTGTTGATTTGGGCGATAAAGCAAATGCATATCCTGGAGAATTATCTGGTGGTCAAAAACAACGCGTTGGTATTGCCCGTGCATTAGCTACAGATCCATCCATATTGCTTTGTGATGAAGCAACGAGTGCATTAGATCCAGATACAACTGAGTCCATACTTCAACTGTTGGAACGGGTTAATCGCGAGTTAGGTGTCACTGTGGTTATCGTAACCCATGAAATTGATGTGATTCAAAAAATCTGTAATCGCGTCGTAGTTATGGAACATGGGAAACTCATCGAAAGTGGTTCCGTATTAGATGTGTTTAGCAAACCTAAGCATGATACTACGAAACGATTCGTTCGAACCGTTATTCCTGATGAAATTCCACCGGCTGTGAAACATACATTGGCTTGTGATAAGCGGCCATATACAATTTTAAAGATGCACTTCCTTGGTAATAATACAACCGATAATGTGCTATATCATATTAATAAAACCTATGATTTAGAAACGAGCGTATTATTTGCGACGGTAACTGAATTGGAACACACCGTGTTGGGCATTTTTATTGTTCAGTTTATCGGTGATGATATCGAGGTTGGTAAGGTGAAAGAATATCTTATCGGTCAAGGTATTGAATGGCAGGAGGTGACACTATAATGGATTTCTTTATGCAAGAACTTGGCGTTCCCGGTTCACAACTATTATTAGCAGCAGAGCAAACCCTATATATGGTGTTCTTATCCCTGTTCATTGGCACCGTACTAGGGCTGATTATTGCGGTTACCTTAGTGGTAACAAATCCAAATGGTATCGTGAAAAACAGTATTGTCTATACGATTACGAATACTATTGTTAATATTGTGCGCTCTGTGCCGTTCATCATCTTAATGGTATTTATATTGCCGCTCACAAAGATGATTGTAGGAACGCGTGTTGGTACAACAGCGGCCATCGTACCGCTTGTTATATTTATTGCGCCTTATCTTGCTCGACTCTTTGAAAACTCTATTTTAGAGGTTAATAAAGGCATTATCGAGGCTGCGCAATCGATGGGGGCCTCTCATTTTGAAGTGATTTGGCATTTCTTGTTGCCTGAGGCAAAAGGATCTCTTATCTTATCGATTACGACTGGTACTATTGGTCTTATCGGTGCTACTGCTATGGCTGGTGCCATTGGCGCTGGCGGTGTAGGTGATTTGGCCCTCACCTATGGTTATGAACGGTTGAACTTTCCATTGATGTTATTTACCGTAGTTATTTTGATTATTTTTGTTCAAATTATTCAAACAATAGGTAACTATTTTGCACGTCGTGCGCGTCGTTCCTAATTTAATGAAATAGATTTTAGTTATATTGATTGTGAAAGTATAGGAGAAAATACTATGAAATTTAAAAAGCTTCTTGCCCTTGGTGCAGCATTAGTATTCAGCGTAGCTTTTATCGCAGGCTGCGGTTCTAATAATAGCGATAATGGTGCTAAAAAAGAATTAACTTATAGTAAATCTCAGGGGCCTTACTCTGAATTGTTTGAAAAAGGTGTAAAACCAATTTTGGAGAAACAAGGATATACCTTTAAAGGCGTAGATATGTCTGATTTGGTACAAGCTGACCAAGTGTTAAGTGATGGTGAGGTTGACTTTAACGTTGAACAACATACAGCATAC
>JAGZGB010000122.1 GCA_018367495.1 Veillonella sp.
TAATTCTATACAATTTTATGAATATTATTCATACCTGCATAACCATTCGTTTAAACTATCCTATGACACCGTTATATCATCATAATAAAACTTATGTATGTGCATCCTCTCGCTACGAAATGATGATACATAAACAATATCTTGCCTATCAATACACTATCTTGTATACACCACTTGAGCTATTGTATAAATACCTCGTCCAATATGGTAACTCTTGGCCAACAGGGCATCCGTAGACACGATGGCTACCTTTTTTATTTTAATAGCTTTCAAATTTGCCAATACAGGCTCATTATAGTAATTTACCTACATTGCGCGTCTGGTCCTCTACGTCTTACTAAACCTATGGCAATACAAATACCCATGACTATATATGGTAGTACAATCCATTTTATCCTTATAAGCGAACTCTATTATTTTTTACTAGATTTTTTCTTATTAGGTTTTGCTGCTTGTTTGCCTTTCGCAGGACCCGCTGCTTTCACAAAGGAATTATTCAAATTGGTAGCAACCATAAGGGCCACATCAGCATTAGGAGTTGTGACAATAGAACGACCTGCCACTGTCACAGTAGGTCCATCATAAGATGCACCACCTGGCTGAATTTGACCATTATGATACAATCGTGCCAATTTACCAGCCATGTAATATGCACGTTCTTCTCCTGTATAGCGTCCACTGCCTGCTGGACTATAGATATTATCACCATTGACATAAACTGCACCATTAGATACGTTTACGTGATTTCCAGAATATGTATACATACGGGAAATATTGTTATTAACCCGATCAGACAACTTAGGATGGTTGTTAGGCGCTACTACTTGTGAAAGTCCCTCACGGTAGTGTTCTCCAACCTTATTGCGAAGTACCGCCATTGAACCAGCAGCACCCCCCACATTGTATGGAGATTCGCTTAAAATCTTGAAGCCTAGTTCATCGGCTGCTTTTTCTTGGCTCATTGTAAATACTTGGTTAGACAAATAGTTACCAGCTACGTTAGATAATAACGCTGCCCCTTCGCTACCACCAGCTGCAATGCCTACAGCTGTAGATAGGCCGATTTGCTTTTTAGCGCCATTAATAATATCTTTATGCTCACCATGAGCAATTTCATGGGCCATTACATAGGCCAATTGATCATCATCGAGGGTATCCAAAGCACCTTTATTAACAGACATAACGCGACCAAGCGTTGCAAAGGCATTAAACTCTGGATCAGGGTTTGCATAGACAACGTAAGAACGTTTTACGCTAGTAGAAGCCTCTAGGGTTTTCATGATACGTTGTACACGTGCTTGCGCTGCGCTATCGTTCAAGTAACCAGTTTTCTCCTTAGTACGTGCCAAGCTTTCTTGTTGGCCTTGTTCGGAGTTATCCATTTTATTTAATGCAGTAGATACATAAGCCATGGCAACAGCACCACCAGCCAATGTTTGTACTGCACTAGATGCAGCATTCACTGGAGCAGTTTGCATAATAGCAGGCGCCATTGTTGCTGCCATAGCTACAGATAATGTAGTTGCTGTAAGTTTCTTATTCATTCTCTCAACCTTTCAAATGATATAACTATATCATGATCAATCAAAATAGTACTCTAACATTTACACACTAAACATATAGTATCTCTTCATCGTAAATATAGAATGAATAATGGAACAATCATTCATCTTTAGCTGAAAGCACTACCGCTTCTTTACCATCTTTAGAAACGGCGCCTCCATGGGTATAGCCTACTACATCAAAGCCCGCCTCTGCACACTGCTCTGCGATGCTTTCATAATTTTCATTCTTACCACGGGTACAGGTAGACAGATGGACGGTAGTAACACCTTTTTTCTTGAAAGACTCAATTTTCTTAGCCAGATCTCCACCGCTATGGGTGAAACCTACCAACTCAATATCCTCATCTGCATAACGCTCAAAGGAATCTGCTTTATTCATAAATGCTTTTAAGCAACCGCCACAAGAACAGCGCTGCATTGTATCCTCATTCACGAGAACCGCAATTTTTTTAGACATAAAACCTCCTATGAAAGTATAGTATAAATCTTAGTATAACATAGCTATAAGGAAAATACGTATCCTGAAGCACGTTGATTAATGATAATTATATATAGCTTAACCTAAACAATTAAAATCACGAACGCTTATTAATATCTTTATTCCTCATAAATAAATCTAGCAAAGATACTATTAGTAAAATATCTAACGTTTAATTTATAACAATAAATAATACAACTTGATTTCTTCTTTTTATAAACCTTTGAAGATAGTTAACTACCTTGAAACTTGAATAATGATTACAAGAGTAAAATAATCTACTCATTACATCTTTGAGCTACAAAATACAACCTTCATATCTATATAGTTAAGGTAAGAACTCAGATAAACAGTAACTATAAAATTGAGACTTGAACGCATATATGCTATCATAAAAGAAAGAAGGATTTGGATGGAGAAACCGAAGTTTGAGTTTTATACGCGACCTAATGGACATAATGAATTTCTAGAGTTTTATAATACACTTCCTTACAAAGACCGTAGAAAGCTAATGGCTACAATTGAAATTATAGAAAAAGAAGGAATGATTGTAGCATTTCAACTTGAACTTGTAAAAAAGATAGACTATGAGATTTATGAGATACGTTCAAAGATATCAAGTAATATCCAACGAGTCTTATACTTTCATAGTAATAATAATAAATATATCGTAACTCATGGATTTACAAAGAAAACACAAAAAACACCAGTAAGAGAAATTCAACATGCAAAAATGATTAAAACGGAATACGAGGAGGAGCAATATGCCGACAATAAAATTTGATGATTTTTTAAAAGAGCAGTTAAAAGATCCAAAATTTAGAGAAGGATATTATGAAGAACAAGCTAGACTAGAAAACGCAGTAGCCGTATTAAAAGCACGAGAGGCTGCAGGATTAACACAACGTGATTTAGCCAAGAAATCTGGTGTCCCGCAGTCTACAATTGCACGTATTGAGAAAGGTGCCAATACAAGTCTAAGTACCATGTGTAAAATTGCATTTGCTTTAGATAAACAAGTGAAAATTAGTTTAGTATAAGAAGACCCCTATAAGCTAGTTAACGTAGCTTATAGGGAGTTTATATCTTTTCTTGTAGAGTAAGATTTACGTATTACATAATAGCTTCTTCGCGGCCAAATTTACCATTTATGTATTCCCCATAAGCGAGGAGAAGCTCTGTTTTATTTGTCATAACATATGGCCCTTGTTTTACCACTGGTTCATTAAGTGGTTCTCCAGCGAGAACGAAGATTTCAAGACCTTCATCACCAGACTCTACCTCAAAGCGCTCTCCATCATTGTTGAAAAGTACAAAGTCTCCAGATTCTATGCTTTCACCATTGGCA
>JAGZGB010000123.1 GCA_018367495.1 Veillonella sp.
TTAATAGTTTTAAAGAAAAGGAGAAATCTTTATGAATAAACAATTGCAAGATTTACTCATAACAATTGTTGCAGGTATGGGAATGTTATTATCCACTCTTGATACAGGAATCATCAATATAGTATTACCCTTTTTTAAAGATCAATTTCAAACTTCAACTGATATTGTAGCATTCACAATAACCGGTTATACTTTAGCTTTAGCTATCTCTATTCTACCTTTAGGCGTATTAAGCGATAGATTTGGAAAGTTAAAAATTTCTTATTCAGGATTCGTGCTTTTAGGTCTGAGTTCTTTATTTTGTGGATTGATTGACAATATCAATTTGTTGATTATTGGACGAATTTTTCAAGGCATAGGAGCTGCTGCTTTACAAGCTACTTCTGCAGCACTAATTACAACTTTAGTTTCTGAAAATCATAAAAACAGCTCTATTGGTATCCTAGGAATTATGATTGGTCTAGGACCCATCCTAGGACCCTCTTTGGGCGGAATCATACTTTCCTTAAGTTTCTGGCAACTTATTTTCTGGATAAATATTCCTTTTGTAATTCTCGGAATTGCATGTAATAGTTTTCTTCTCAATAAACTCTCCGAGAAAATCAACAAACGGAAATTAGATATTCTTGGAATTACCATAAACGCGCTAATGCTTGTTTCTCTCTTATTAGGATTATCTTTATTGAACCAATCACGTCTATTCGTAATTGGTATAATCCTGATATTATCTAGCTTGTTACTCGGAATTATATTTTACTATGTGCAACTTAATAACAAACACGCACTTATCGACATCAAAGGACTAAAAAATAATCCTCAAATAATTTCTTACCTTTTTCAAACAGTTGCCTTCGGCTTTGCCTCCGCAATGATATTTTTACTTCCCCCCTTCATTTTTGAACAATCATATCATCTAAAAATAGGACAAACTGGATTTCTTGTTCTAGGAGCTCCTGCAGGACTGGTTCTTTTTTCAAGAATATCCAGTAAAATCAATGACGGCAATAAAAATAAACTATTCAGCCATATTGGTCTAAGTATTATTATCATATCCTTGATCTTTCTTTTACTGATTAATCCTAACTGGCCTTATCAACTTTTAACATTAGGATTATTTATTTACGGTATTGGTGGAGGATACTTTCAACCTGCTAATATTACCAGTATCATGCAAGCCAGTCCTATGGAAATACAAGGAAGTACAGGAGCTTTGCAACGAATGCTGCAAAATGTTGCGATTTCAATTGGCTCAGCTATTGGTGCAACTTGCTTAAATATCTGGTCAAATAATTTATTATTAGCCACTCGAATTGGATGGGGAATTACACTAATTCTGGTTATTATAAGTTTAAAAGAAGTATTTAAATTTTCCCATCATAATAGTTAATACAATCTAATCCAGAGGCTGTAATTAAAACTTAGTTTTAATTACAGCCTCTTTATCATATCTATTCAATAACACACCTACCTAAAACAAAAACACACTCACCTTGGAATATTCTCTCTGTATGAAAAAAATGAATCTGACACGATTGAATATGGATATTCGCCCTGTAAGAGTACTAATGATATAGAAAACCTCGAACTACTCTGAAAACAACTTAGCTCACTTTTCTCTAGAGGGTGGTATGCAGAGCCCTATGGAATAAAAGAATATTAGCAGTTAAGGGATACTAATACTAATACTAATGCTAAGGTAATTTAGTAAAGAAAAGACCCAACACTGCTATGAAAACGACTTAGCTCGCTTTGGAGGCTTTCATAGCAGTGTTGGGTCTATGATCTAAACACACAGTCTAGAATTGGCATCCCTTCACAGAAGGATTATTTACCCCATAGGGCCTTCATAACTTCCGCCCCCATGGTATCATCTTCAATTTTTGTAGGTTTTTGTGCTTCTTTGCTGGACAACAATGCTACGCCTGCAGCACTGTATACTGTTGTATCAAGTTCTGTCCAAGTTTTTTCTTTACGGTCAATACGTACTGTGTAGATGTATGTGAAACCTTCTACATTGTTAATTTTAACAAGTACAGTCGCTGCATCATCTGTTTTATATACAGAAGAGTTATCGATGAACCATGCTGCATCATCAGAATCGGCATCGATATAGTACCAATCGGCAGCACTTGCTTGACCAAAGCCACCTAAGAATAAAACCCCTGCTGCAAACATAGCAGCTAACCATTTTTTCATTTCTAAACTCCTTAACGCTAGAAGCGACCATCTAGGATGGCCGCCTATAGATTCTTACATATACTAGTAATACAAATTATTCTACTTCTTCATCGTCGATTTCAGCACTTGGAATCACAGCAATGCTAGCTACTTTATCACCTTCGTCAAGGTTTTGTGTTTTCACACCAGAAATAGCTTTGCCTTTCTTCACAGCAATATCGTTCATGTTGAAGCGGATAATTTTGCCTTGTTCAGAGATAAGCATAACTTCATCATCATTGTGAACAACTTCTACGGCTACCACATCACCAGTTTTATTCGTAATTTTGAAGTTTTTAGAGCCTTTACCACCGCGTTTTTGCAATGTATAAGCTTCCGCATCATTGCGTTTACCAAAACCTTCTTCAGAAATAGTGAACACTTGTGCTTCGCTTTCATCAGAATTAAGAACACCAGCGCCTACCACTACGTCGCCAGCATTAAGTTTAATGCCGCGTACGCCGTGAGCCGCACGTTTCATAAGGCGTGCATCGTTTTCGTTGAAGCGGATAGCAATACCTGATTTAGTACCAATTAAGATGTCTTGGTTGCCAGTCGTTACACTTACGGAAATCAAGTGATCCCCTTCGTCAAGGTTGATAGCATTAAGACCCGAACGACGGATATTGCGATATTCTTCAATAGCTGTACGTTTTACAACGCCGAACTCAGTGACCATGAATAAGTTTACATCCTCTTGAATGCGTTCAAGGTCAATCATAGTCGTAACGGATTCGCCTACAGCCAATGGCAATACGTTGACCATTGCGGTACCGCGAGAATTGCGGGAACCTGCTTCTGGCACTTCGTATGCTTTGAGGCGATATGTACGACCAGTAGACGTGAAGAACAACAATGTATTATGCGTACGAACATGCATAATTTGTGTTACATAATCGTCTTCCTTCGTCTTCATGCCGATAACGCCAGCGCCACCTTTATGTTGGTTGCGATATACGTTGGCATTCATGCGTTTGATGTAACCTTGTTTAGTCAAGGTAATAACCATTTCTTCGTCAGCGATAAGGTCTTCTACATCAAGGTCGGACGTATCGATAGTGATTTCAGAACGACGAGGGTCGCCGTATTTCTTCTTCATATCTTCTAGTTCGTCTTTGATGATTTGACGTTGACGCGCTTCGCTAGCCAAGATAGCT
>JAGZGB010000124.1 GCA_018367495.1 Veillonella sp.
TAATTGTTGTACCTCTTCTAGAGGTGTACCTTCACGCATAAGACCTTGTTCAGCTTTCATGATTTCACTAGCCTCAACATGTTTGAATTGGCTCGCAAAATCTTCACGAACAGCACCAAGTTCTTCACCAGTACCTAACCGTTTCAAGAAACCTTTCAATTGTTCTACACGTTCGCTATCTGTAACAGTGTCCTCTTCATTAGTTTCTGTATTTTGGCTAGCTTTAGGCTCCTCTACTTGAGTAGCAGCAGTCTCTACAGGAGCATCTTTAGCAGATGCTGCTTCATCACCGTGTAGATTTGGCATTTCACCTTCCAAGGTAAAACCAGCTTTCATGAATGCGCTCACAATATCGATCATGGATACGCCCTTCATTTTAGCCCCTTTAGGAATGGTCATGATTTTACCAACAGAGTTCAACATCACCTTATTAGTGATTTCACTGAACCCTAAGCTTTTCATAATCTCTGTTACTTCAGGATATTCTGTTACCAAATCATATACGGATTTGGATAAATCTAATTTCTTTTCCATTTTGATCCCCTCGTGTCAAAAATATTGTTTATTACTTATGTGAGTAGCCCTCTATACGTACCAATATGTATACAAGGCAATATATACTGTGAAAGGTTTATCTAACATAACCTATGACACCATGATAAATGATATCGATTAGAAAATCTGTATCCATGGCAATACTTTTGAAAGTTTTTTCCAAGATATATTTTTTATATACAAAAATAACGGATAGAGGATACATTCCCACGCAAGCATGATGAAAAGTATATCAACTATCCGTTATCTATTAGATTGTGTATTTATTTTTAAGAGCTTTAAGCGTTCTTAGGATTTACTAGTTATAAGAAACTTACTAGTTGCGAGAATGTTACAAGTTTTAAAGTTTCTCTTCTTATTGATGATGCGGTTTCAATGCTTTTTCGTAGTTTTCAGACACTTTATCCCAGTTAATAACGCGGAAGAATTCCTTGATATAGTCTGGACGACGATTTTGGTAGTGCAAGTAATATGCATGTTCCCAAACATCTAGACAAAGGATGGCCTTTTTGCCTTCTAATAGAGGATTATCTTGGTTCGCAGAGGATGTAACCTCTAGTTTGCCATCTTTATTTACCACAAGCCATGCCCAACCAGAACCAAAACGTGTAGCTGCCGCAGCGGAGAAGCTTTCAACAAAGGCATCATAGCCACCAAGTTCAGCATCGATAGCCTCTTTCAAAAGGCCTTCCAATTTAGAAGTATCTGGTTTTGTCATAATTTCCCAGAACATGGTGTGATTCTTGTGGCCACCGCCGTTGTTGATAACCGCTTGGCGGATGTCCTCTGGCATATTAGCGATGTCGCCAAGGATACAGTCTACGCAGCCATAGGATAGATCAGGGTATTTCGCGATAGCCGCATTCAAATTATTAACATATGCTTGATGATGCTTGTCGTGATGTAATTTCATTGTTTCTGCGTCGATAACAGGCTCAAGGTAATCATAAGCATATGGCAATGGTGCGAGTTCGAAAGGTTTCATAATAGTCCTCCTTAAATTTAGGGCACGAACGATGTTGAGTAACATATATCGTTCTTGTGAAAGCGTTTCGATGCACCTGCATCATTATATTTTATTGATATAAATTATCATTCTTTATTTATTGTACATATTATATAGAAAATCGTCAATATGTTTTCCCATAGAAAAAGGCTATAGGATTCCCTATAGCCTCTATATTTGTTAATCAATATAAAGCACTCTAATATAGTTATAACAAAATAACTACTCAACAATACATTGACACATTTTCATAGTTGTTAACGCCGCTTGGTGGGATTCTTCTGTAACGCCTGCACAGCAATTAGAGTCTACATAAACAGGAATTTCTGGCAAGCCAGCTTTCAATATAATGGCATTAGAAACAACACAAATATCTGTGCATAAGCCAACAAGTGTAATCGACTCGATAGGATTTACAGAGTTCATACCTTCTAAACGAGATAGTAGTTCAAGGGATCCGAAATTTGGCTTATCTATAAAGGATACAGGGCTCATGATAGGACGACCTTCTGCTGCCTCGATTAATCCAGGTACAATATGCCAACCCTCTGTATTCTTAACACAATGTGTAACAGGCAAGAACTTCCCCTCTTGGCTTTCAAGATAATCAGTATCATGTGTATCACGAGTGAAAATGATAGGCCCATCAAAGTTCTCAATTTTTTTGCGTACATTATCTACGATTAACTGTGCTTGAGCTGAACCAAGAGCACCATCTACGAAATCTTTTTGCATATCGATAACTACAAGAACCTTTTGCATAGTCCCTCCTGTATAAAGTCTACATAGAATACATTAATATTCACTATATTATTAGTTATACTCTCAATCCTTAATAATATCAACAGTAGCCATATATCTTTTTTCTCTACCAATACATAATTCATGCGATGCAATTCATGAATATACCAAAAAAATCCCTACCAAACGTATCAGTAGGGATTCCTTAGATTAGATTTTTTTAACCATTTCAGATTTCAATGCCATCGCACCGAAACCATCGATTTTGCAATCGATATCGTGGCCATCGCTTGCATCAGTGATGAGGCGAATATTCTTTACACGCGTGCCTTGTTTCAAGATGCCCGCACCTTTTACTTTGAGGTCTTTTACAACAACAACTGTATCGCCATCAGCTAGCTCGTTGCCGTTAGCATCGCGAATGATACCTGCTTCAGCTGCAGCTTGTGCGTCAGCCGCTGTCCATTCGTTGCCACACATAGGACAGATAAACATATGACCATCTTCATATGTGTACTCGTCGCCACACTTAGGGCAGTTAGGTAAATTTGCCATTTATATCTCCTTTTTCTTTATTACAGTTTCATACAACTTCAATTTATCTTCTAGATTATTCTTATAACCTTCCAATCGTTTAATTTCAGCCTCAATAAACCGATAATGGTCTTGTAACAGTGTCATTCTTTCATGGACCGTATGAGATCCGGCATACCTTAAATCCGCATACCGTTTGATATTCGCAAGTGGCATTCCCATATCTTTCAAGCGTTTAATAAACTGCACAAAACCCACATCCTCCGCATGATAATTGCGAATGCCGTTCTGCCGCTCGATGTGAAGGAACCCTTGATCCTCATAATATCGCAATGTAGGAATAGACAGTCCCACTAATTTTGAAAATTCACCGATTTTCATACTTTCACCACCTTGACCTCAAGTATACTCGAGCATATATCATACGTCTAGACGGAGGTAATAATTATGAAAG
>JAGZGB010000125.1 GCA_018367495.1 Veillonella sp.
ATCATTTATAGCATCAATCCATTCTGGGCGATGGATAGTGGAAGGAATATCGTTAGTGAATTGTATTTGTTTTGATACAAGTGTAACAGTTTGTGATATGGTTAATCCCATTTCTTTTAAGATAGCTGTTGTTAGTGTCTTAACTTTAGGGTTTATACGGATATTGAGTATGCCTGTTTTATCAATTTTATCAAAGGATATTTCTATTTCGTTTGCTGTTGATGTTCCGTATGTACTTATAGTATCTGAGGCCTTTAATGTAGTTTTTGGTTGTTCATATGTGCCATTTTTATTGAGTGTGCTTGGTGTTGGCGTATCATCTGTAGTTGTTGTTGGTAAAGCAATGGCAAATGGGATACGGCGTTCTTTTATGATTTGACGAAATAGTGCGTCTAGCATAGAGGTGTAGGATAGGCCTTGTGCTTTTAATATACTAGATACTTCCTGTTTTAGATCTTCGTTGATGCGGACTTGTAGGTTTACGGTTTTCATAATTCTCTCCTATTATTTTTGATTGTAACTGTAATATTTTGGTCATTTTATTGCTCTTATAGTGAAAAGTATTTAGGTTTTTTGAATTTTTATTGTAATTACATTGTAATTGCAAATAAGGGTTTTTACAAATATATATAATACATAAGAAATATAAAAAAGCAGTACTTATCCTGAGAATAAATACTGCTTTTAGTGCTATATCTATGAAGTTGAGATATGAGTTTTAGTTTTATCTAGAAATACAGATGAATAATTTTTTAGAGTAAATTAGTTTCAAAGTCTTCTAGGATAGCTGCTACTGTTTCTGGAGCATTGCGCTTGTGTTCTACGATGCATTGAGCGAAGCTTTCATACATTGGTGTACGAATTTCTTCGAGTTCGCGTAAACGGTCTAGACCACCACTAGAGAGTACACGGCCAGTAGTAGATAAGTTTTCTATAGGTTGTGTTAATTGGTAGATACGACCGTTTTGGCGTAGGTGCGCAAAGTTTTTAGGTACTGTTACACAGCCGCCGCCAGTGGAGATAACAAGACCTGTTTGGGTACCGAGTTTTGCAATCATTTCTGCTTCTTTTTCACGGAATGCTGGTTCTCCTTGTTCTGTAATGTATGTGGAAATGTCACCGATTTCTTTTTCAAGTTCTTGATCTACATCAACGCAGGTGCGACCCATCTCTTCTCCAAGGGCTTTACCTACTGTTGTTTTACCTACACCAGGCATGCCGATGAGGATGATATTTTCCTTTTCACATCGCATATCGCGCAAGATTTGCTCGATTTCTTTCGTGCCAAAGCTTTCACCTTGGAAATGGTTAGCCGCCTCAACGCCTTGTGCCACAAGGAATGGCAAGCCATCACAATGAGGAATTTCCATCATTTCTGCTTGTAACAGTAAAATAGTACGGCGTGGATTATAGATGAGGTCTACAACGCCTTCCAATTTAGAAAACTGTGTAATATCGATGAGATTGGCTGGATTATGAGGATACATGCCGATAGGTGTGCAGTTAATAATAATCTGCGCTGTTTCATAATAGTTTGGCGCATCACCATAGAATGGAGCCGTTTTGCGAGATAAATGAACGATGTTTTTAGCGCCTAAATCTTCAAGAGCTACGTGAACGGTAGCAGAGGAAGCACCATCGCCAAGGATGATACATTCCTTGCTAGCTACATCGATGCCAGCATGTTGTAAGGTAAATACGAAACCATCGTAGTCTGTATTATAGCCGTGCCATTTACCATCTTTGCGAACCATTGTATTTACACAACCGATGCGTTCAGCACGAGGATCCACAACATCACAAGCTTCAAGGGCATTTACCTTGTAAGGAATGGTAATGTTAATGCCTTGTAATTCTGGATCAGCGAAGAACTCTTGTAATTGGCTTGGTTCGCGCTCAAATAATTCATAGTTTGTATTCCCTAACGCACTGTGAATGCGAGGGGAGAAGCTATGGCCCAACGTGCGGCCAAGTAAACCAAATTTCATAGGACCTCCTAGGTCAATATACATAGAATGGCTAATAGGCTTGTACCTATTAGCCATTGAAATTTTATAACTATATTTATTGTACTATATACGCCCTTATAGGCACTAGTACGGATGAATATATTAGTTTTCTGGATAATTACCGAGCAAGCGGAATTTATCTTGTGATGTATGAAGCTCTGCTAGTACAGACAATACCTTTGGATCTGCTAAAGATGCTTCTAAATCAAGGTAGAACAAGAACTCAAAGTTATGGCCTACGATAGGGCGAGACTCGAGTTTTGTTAGGTTTACGCCGATATTAGCAAACTTGGTGAGCAATGTACCGAGGCCACCTGGCGCATGGCTTGCTGTTGTTACTACAGAGATTTTATTAGCTCCTGGATATACGTGGAAGTCCTTGCTGATGCAGATAAAACGCGTATAGTTGTTATCGCTATTTTGGATGTTGCGCATCAACGGAGACAAGTTGTATAAGTCTGCACATTGCGGTGCTGCAATAGCGGCTACACCTGGATCATTACTAGCTGCTACGAGCTGTGCAGCACGAGCGGTATTATCAAAGGAACGTAACTCTACGCCTTCTAACTTGTCGAGAAAGTGACTGCATTGGCCCAAGGCTTGTGGATGGGAGATGATAGTATGAATATCTTCTAGTTTCGTTCCTTTTTTTACAAGTAAGTCATGAGAAATCCAAAGACGTGTACCGCGCACGATATAGCATTTGCGATCTTCTAAGAGATCATATACCTCTTTTACAGAACCATTGGAGCTGTTTTCGATAGGTAATACGCCAAATTGACATTCACCGGACTCCACAGCGTCAAATACGGCACGGAAGCCTGTTACGTAGTGAATTTGGCTGAGTGGTAATAGTTTATCACATGCCACTTGCGCATTACTACCGAAGACGCCTGCACAAGCTACGCTACCACGTTGTGGTGGCAAGGTAGGCGATTCCTCGATAGCTTTTTTCATTTTTACCGTGAACTCGTTATCGTGAAATAATTGTTCTGACTGATAGGTACGGCTCAAGCTGAATAAGGCTTCGAAGAAACGGCGTGCATATAAATCAAGGTCTGGACCTGCATCTCTTGTTACTTTGTCGAGAATGTCACGTTCCCGTTTGGCATCATAAATAGCCTTGTTCATTTCTTTTTTTGCCGCCGCAACGTCCTTGGAGAGTTCCATGCGCTCTTTGAAGAGGGCGAGCATTTGGTCGTTTATATCGTTAATTTTAACGCGTACTTCATCTAAGTTCATGGTCAATATC
>JAGZGB010000126.1 GCA_018367495.1 Veillonella sp.
CCAGTCTTCATCACTAATCTTTTTAGTGCTATCAAATTTCTTACATGCATAACGATAGGTCATAGCATATTCTAAATCTTTACGATCCAATTTAGGGGCGGTTAATTTTACATTTTCTATTTCATACTTGCTCATATATACCTCCATAAATGATAAAAAATATCATATCTTTATAGTATCATAATCAACGTTCAAATCATATAAAAATCGATATAAAGCCTAGACATTGTCTAGGCTTTATATGGTACGGACAGCTCACCTTTTTCATACCAAAAGAGGCCAGATGTACTAATCTTATGTTCTTTAAAAATAGTCTGAACCTGCTCTACAATACTTGGATCTATTTGCACAGATAAACCACACATATCGTAAAGCTCTGGAGGTGTAGCCATCAATTGATGAGGTACCTCTAATTCTGTTAATACCTTATCCGCTTTATCCCCAAAATAATAGGACGTAAAGACGACTAGCAACTTTTTATTATTCACGGCCTCACCTCCTACTGCAATACATAATATTAGAATTCTTATTTCTTAACCATTCAGATAAGAAATAAGAATTCTAGTGTACTCTAATAATTAATTCATTGTACCTAAAAAGAAAACTACCAATTATAGTTTAACAATATTATCACCAAGAATAGAATCTGTAATAGCATACATATTCGTAATACTGCCGACGCCAATATTTTCTTTCACACCATAGAAATCGAGGCAAATGCCACAGGCTGCAATTTCTACACCTGCATCAGCTAGTTTTTTAATATTTTCTAAATGAACAGAATCATTTACAACCATCTTAACACTGCTATTTATGAAATAGATTTTAGATGGTTTTACATCGGCTTCAAGCATACACACCCAGAACGTTTTCATTAGGTTACGGCCTAACTCTTCACTACCTTCACCAAGATAGTCCTTTGTCATCAAGATGACACGGTTGCCATAGCTCATTGTTTCACAACTACCGTCTGCAGCTGGATTATCATTAGGTGTCATAGTGAGGTAGAAATCCTTACCGTCTTGTCGGATTGCCACACCATAACCACGAGACTTGCCAAACTTTTCTACATTATCGCGACTCACTTCATTATCTACAATAGTAGTAATAACAGCATCTGGATTCGCATCGCTAACCTTCTTAGTTTCAATCACAGGTTTTGGACACAAACTACCGCGCACATCTACAGTCAATTCCTTTGTATTGCTCATCATACACCTCTGTATTATATACATTATATGTTTCGTGAAAGTATTAGCTAATATACTTTAATCATATCTATGCCAATAGTAAAACTCTAGTTTTATAATTTTATTCTGTAACGCGTACTGCTAATCCACTAAAGCTTTCAACAGTACCAATAATAGCTGCACAGTCTATACCAGTCTTATGTAACGCCTCTACGAGTTGTTCACCGTCATTAACGGGAACAGAAAACAGTAAACCACCCGAGGTTTGGGGATCAAAGAGAATATCCGTCCATACAGGGTCCAAATTCTGATCTACTTGAACGTCTGTTATAGCCTTTCGATTCCCATAGGATGCAGCTGGTACTAATCCCATTTGAGCCGCTTCGATGACATCATCAAAGAGAGGAATGTCGTAAGCCTTAATGTGTATTGTCACATCAGAGGCACTAGCCATTTCTACAGAGTGCCCCATAAGGCTAAAACCAGTCACATCCGTACAAGCATGCACAGTAAAGTTATGAGCTACCTCTGCACCTACTCTATTTAAAGTACTCATACTAGTGACAGCTTGCTCTGTGCCTATAGGGAATAAATCTGCTTTCAGCACATTATTCATAATACCTGTTCCAATACGTTTTGTTAAGACCAATACATCCCCTACTTGGGCCCCTTTGTTTTTCCAGATGCAATTGGGATTCACTTGCCCTGTCACAGACATACCAAAAATAGGTTCTTTGTTTTCTATGCTGTGTCCACCTACAATAGCAGCACCAGCTTCCGCTACGATAGAACCAGCTCCGTTTAACACATCTGTTAAGATTCCTTGCTCTACAAGAGGTACTGGGAAGCCTACGATATTCATAGTAGTCAATGGAGCTCCACCCATAGCATACACATCGCTTAATGCATTGGCAGCGGCAATCTTACCAAACAAAACAGGATCATTAACCATAGGTGTGAAAAAGTCTAATGTTTGAACTAATGCCAATGTATCAGAGATTTTATATACACCCGCATCATCAGAACCGGTCATATCCGCTAAAACTTGGTCATTTGTAACAGGTGTCACTGCTTTCAAAACACGATTTAATATATGAGGACCAATCTTACACGCACAGCCCCCATTTGTCACATAGTCGGTAAGTCGTACCATAAGACCTCCTTACTTATTCTCGGACAATCGGGAAACGATTTTCTTGACCGCCTTTTCAAATTTAGGGCGCGGCATCAGCAGTTGATGACCACAGCCGTTACATACGATGAGAAAATCCGTGCCAATCCTCTTCACTTCCCACTCGTCACTACCGCAAGGATGTGATTTTTTCATCTTGACCACATCGCCTACATAATATCTAATAAATGCCATAGCGCCTCCTTTTACGTTAGTATGTATATACTTATTATACAAAAAATACAAAGTTCCATAAACATATCATAATTCTATAGTTTATATAGTCATTTTACGAGTAGTTATTAGCACATGTAACGAAAATATTATTAATTACTAATCAATAATGATTTTTCATTTAGTTATCATTCTCAATATCAAAATTAGCTTATTTCATAAATCCTATACTATTCGGGCTTAAAGAAACCGCATTTTTACTGCATTGATAATATTTATCATTTAGAAAATTTTCGAAATAAATTATACAAAAACACTTGCATTTCTCATTTAGTATGTTACAATATAGTCAACAATGATTATTCGTTAAGTATACGGATGACACATTGTATATAAAACTGTTAAGACGGCAAGTGCCGAAAAAACACAAATCAGTAAGTACTATTTTTAAATTTTAGACAAGTGTCTATTTAAGCTAAGAATAAGTTTTCTTACTAAGGCGAAGTCGCCCACGAAATTTTAGAATAAGTATTCTATTACATTGCTTTCACAACCAAGTGGTTATGAATATATAAGTTAAGTAACAAATTTTGAAATTATCGTAAGTACAAAGGAGTATTAAAATGGCAGAATTAAAAGGTTCTAACACTGAAAAAAATCTTCAAGCAGCATTTGCTGGCGAATCCCAAGCA
>JAGZGB010000127.1 GCA_018367495.1 Veillonella sp.
CGATTTAACATTTGTAGGAATGCAAGTGGAATTTTGCATTGATACATCTGTGAAAGTAGGCTTTGAATATGGTTATAAAATCACCATCGTCGAAGATGCTATCTCAACCTTTGATAATGAGCATCTACCAGCAGATAAAATCCTATCCTTTTACAAAGAAAAGATTTGGCGAAATCGATTTGCGCAACTAAAAACAACAAAAGAAATTCTAGGTGTTAATTAAATTGTTATTCTCACTTTCTCGTCATATAGTTGTGATATAATGCATATAAATACTTATGCCTAGGACATAGGAGGTCTATATGTACAAATATATTACAATTTTAGGGGCCGCAGGCCAAATTGCACAAAAGTTGACTGCTACATTATTAACATATACAGATATGCACCTTACATTATATGGTCGCCAATTGAGTACTCGTTTACATCCAGAAATTTTAGAGCATGAGCGCGTTACTGTCATCGAGGGTTCCTTCCAAAATCCTGCTAAATTAGAGGAAGCTGTAACAAATGCAGAGATCGTATTTGTAGGTGCTATGGAATCTGGCAGCGATATGGCGGCTATTGTGAAAGCATTGAGCCGTAAAAATGTACGCCGTGTTATCGGTCTTTCTATGGCTGGTCTTTCTGGTGAATTCCCTGCAGCTCTTGAAAAATGGACCTTCGACAGCTTGCCTATTAGCTATGTCCAAGGCGAACGTCAAGCACGCAATGTGTTGCGCGAATCCAATTTAAACTACACAATCTTGCGCCTCACATGGCTCTACAATGATCCAGAAAATACAAATTACGAGCTCATCCCTGAAGGCGTTCAATTTAATGATGCCCAAGTTACACGAGAAGCTGTAGTAAAAGCCATCTTCGACATCTTGCATGTAGATGATGAAACTCCATTCCATCGTGCAAGCATTGGTATTGGCGAGCCAGGCACACACTACGACAAACCAAGCTTCCACTAATATATAACTATATAAATATATATTTAGTAAAAAAGAGAAAATCCTATATACCAATACAAGACAATCTTCAATGCGCTTGAAGATTGTCTTTTTATATATCATTTTATGATTAAAGTATCTAGTTAACCCCATTTGAATTAAATATCTCATATATATTTTTATACTGTAATTATATCGTTTAAATGATATAATTATAGTATAAAAAAGATGAACTAATACTTTTAAAACTATAAGGAGATAACTATGGGAATATTACGTGAAACAATTCGTCCATCCTCTGATTTGCGAAATAAGTATCCTGAAATTTCTAAATCCTTACAACTTAAAGATGAGGCTGCCATTATTACTGTAAATGGTCGTGGTGATACCGTAAGTCTCGGCTATAATACATATAATATGTTAAAGTCAAAAATAGAGTTACTATCCTCTCTTGTAGAAGGGCAAAACGATATCATTCAAGGTCGTACCACTACACTTGATGAAACTTTCAACAGTATTGATAAAATGCTCGAGCAAATGGGGTAAATCTATGAAATCCCAAACCTACACAATCATTCCTACGGAAAAGTTCAATAAAGAGCTACATCAGCAAATACTTTATATAGCTATGCAGTTTTCAAAAGAAACAGCTATGCAAGTCAAAGAAAATATTCAAAATTCGATTTCAAACCTTATAAACCATCCATATATGGGGACTACACCTAAAATTAGATCACTTAAAGACGATGACCTCCGAATATTGATTTTAGAAAAACTTATTATAATTTATACAGTTGTAGAAAAAACGAAAACGATTTATTTAATCTCTATATTTGATCAACGCCAAGATTATGTAAATATACTAAATGGATTATAATTTTCGAGCTCATCAGCTTGTTCCCAAACAATAAAATAACATTTCACCGAGGTATATCCAAAATCTAATCGGTACATTTTTACTCATATAACATAGGTTTTGGATATACCTTTTCTTATACCCATATTTTATAGTTATTTATATAGATAAAGTTCTGTATTTACGCTATACTAATAAATGATTAAGTTATACTAATAGATATGTGAAAGTAAACGCCTATGCGATTATCGATTATATTTATATATACACTTTACTGTATAAACTACCGTAATTTTTGTGTATAAAAATTAACGATATCCATTTTTAGTCCCACTTAGGGCTGAGGCTGATTAAGGAGTTATTATGAATCGCATTGTTGTTATTGGTAGTTGCAACATGGATATTGTAGTGCTCGCCGATAAACGTCCGGCGGCAGGCGAAACAATCATGGGCAACGAATTGCATATCGCTCACGGCGGCAAAGGTGCTAACCAAGCGGTAGCGGCTGCTCGTCTAGGCGCAGAGGTGACTATGGTTGGTTGTATCGGCAAAGATGCATACGGCCAAATGATTATGGATAATCTAAAAGAAAATCATATCAATACAGACTACATCGTTACGGTTCCAGACACTACAACTGGTACAGCCCACATCACATTGGCTGAAGGCGATAACAGCATTATCTTTATTGCAGGCGCTAATGACAAGGTAGACCAAAGTGTAGTAGATAACGCTTGGTCTGCTATCGAGCAAGCAGATCTTGTAATGGTGCAAAACGAAATTCCTATTCCCACAATCGAATATATCGTTCGTCGTTGTCACGAGGCTAATGTAAATGTCCTCTTAAATCCAGCTCCAGCGGCGGATCTAAATCCAGAGTGGTTAGAATTGGCAACCTATATTACGCCAAATGAGCATGAGCTATCTGCCCTCTACCCTAGTCAATCTACTGAGGAAACATTGTTAGCTAACGAAAATAAAATCATCGTTACCCTTGGTAGCAAGGGCGTAGCTTATGCAGATAATGGCGAAATCCACACTGTATCTGGATTCAAGGTTGAGCCAGTAGATACAACAGGCGCAGGCGACACCTTCAACGGTGCCTTTGCAACGGCTATCGTTAATGGTAAAAGCTTAGCCGACGCATTGCACTACGGCAATGCAGCTGCGGCCCTCTCCATCCAACGCTTGGGCGCCCAAGGCGGTATGCCTACGAAGGACGAGATTGCTGCATTCTTGGCTAAGAATTAACATATTGAATAGATAAGGAGTTTACCATGCAACGACACGGCATTTTAAATAGCCATATTGCTAAGGTGCTTGCTGATTTAGGTCACACAGATACAATTTGTATCTCCGACTGCGGATTACCAGTACCTGAAGGGGTTCAAAAGATTGATTTAGCCTTAGATTTTGGT
>JAGZGB010000006.1 GCA_018367495.1 Veillonella sp.
CGAAGTTATGCGCCGTGGTGTTGTTCGTCGTGCTAAATTGTACTACTTACGTAACCTTACTGGTAAAGCTGCTCGTATTCGCGAAAAACGCTAATGTTCATAAAAGGCTGCCGTTGGCAGCCTTTTATTTTTGCTAAAATTTAGATATGAAAGGAAATACTATGGCAGATTCACCTATCGTACATTGGTTCCCTGGACATATGGCAAAAGCCACACGTATGATTACGGAGTATATCAAAAAGGTAGACGTAGTTATCGAGTTACTAGATGCGCGTATTCCGCGTTCTAGTGCAAACCCTGTAATCACTGAACTCGTTGGTCAGAAGCCTCATATCGTACTGTTAAATAAAGTAGATTTAGCAGATCCTAAAGCAACAAAGGAATGGACTGAATTCTTTACTAAACAAGGTATCACAGTACTAGCTATCGATTCTAAGTCTGGCAAGGGCAATAAGAAGTTAATATCTACGGTAGAGCGTTTGAGCAAACCTATCATCGATCGTTGGGTAGCTAAAGGTATTCGTAGCCGTTCTGTACGTACTATTATTTTAGGTATTCCTAACGTTGGTAAATCTACATTGATTAACTCCTTAGCTGGCTCCGCAGCAACACGTACAGCTAACAAGGCTGGTCATACACGTGGTCAACAATGGGTTAAGATCGGTAAAAACCTTGAACTACTTGATACACCAGGCGTATTATGGCCTAAATTAGAGGATCAACGCGCAGCGGCTCGCCTTGCTATGACGGGTGCTGTTTCTGATGATGTGTATGATTTAGAGCATGTCATTAAACAATTAATTAATCACTTATTGACGAATACACCAAATATTTTGGTAGAACGTTATAAATTAAAAGAAGAAGAGATGACGGATGTGGATACTATTCTTGAAAGCATCGGTCGTCGTCGTGGTTGTCTCGTTAGTGGTGGCGTAGTAGACTTTGATAAAGCACGCCGCATTATCTTGCAAGACTACCGCAATACTAAACTAGGTACAATTACTCTCGATAAAGTTGATGAAGAACCATACAATCCTGAAAACGGTGAGGACACACAAAATGGATAAGGATACATTTAGTAAATTAAAAGTGGCAGATATAAAAGCACTTTTTGAAACTGAACAAGCCTTAGAGATTTTGCCATTGGCTCAAGAGGATACTCGTAGTTCTGTACAAAAATTGGCTGCTTCCTACATTAAGCGCCAAGAAAAAGAGTTAAAAGAACAACAACGCCTCATGAGCATGTATGACTATGAAGGTATGTTCTACGATCAAGGTATGTATCATGTAGCTGGTGTCGACGAGGTTGGTCGTGGCCCTATTGCAGGACCTGTAACGGTAGTTGCCGTTATATTGCCGCCTATGACATTAATTCCAGGTTTGAATGACTCTAAAAAGCTAACTGAAGAAAAGCGTGAAATCCTCTACGATATCATCATGAAAGAAGCCGTAGCCGTGAGCTGTATTTCCTATGGTCCAGAAAAGATTGATGAGCTCAATATCTACGAAGCAACGCGACAAGCTATGTATGAGGCGATTCGAACTCTCAGCATACCCGCTGAAGCCGTAGTGGCTGATGCTATGAAATTGCCTGATTTGACGATTCCTGTGGAGTCCATAATTAAGGGTGATAGTAAAAGTGCTAATATTGCTGCTGCATCCATCATTGCAAAGGTTACGCGAGATCGATATATGAAGAGCCTTGATGACAAATACCCTGGTTACGGATTTGGTATTCATAAAGGCTATTATACTGAGTTACATAAAGAAGCTGTTGAACAACAAGGTGTAACACCACTACATCGCAAGAGCTTTGAACCTATTAAATCTATCGTTCGTTGGGTTAAACCTGAGTGATTATATTAAATTAAATTTATCATACAAATTGAATATAGTTTATAACCGTAAAGAGGTTCCTATTGGTCACCGATGTGACTATTAGGAACCTCTTTTGTATTTACTTTCAGTGCCTCCATATTTTACGCTACAAGTAAGTATTGCTTGTTGAATGTTTAGAGATAATTTAGATAAACATGTGAGTCATTGTAACTGGCAATGTGACATAGGAGGTACATATGAAAACGATTAGTACGGGTAAAGCATTCAATGAACTGGATTCCAAGGAACTTGGAAAATGGGGTGAACGGGTAGCTATTAAATATATTGAAAAAATAGGCCTTACTGTAGTAGATACAAATTATCGAACCCGATTAGGAGAAATCGATATTATTGCTAAACGTGATTTAGTGTATCACTTTATTGAAATTAAAGCCCGTCGAGGAATGCAGCATGGATTGGCTCGAGAGGCGGTAACCAAAAAGAAACAAAAGCATATTAAACGGGCAGCCATGTTATTTTTGTATGATCTACATCAGAAAAGACGGCGCTGGAAAGAGTTATCCTTTGATGTAATCGAAGTGTACTTGCATGAAGACTTTCAAAGTTCTATTCATTATTTGCCGCAGTGCTTTTAGAGAGGTTACCTATGTATGCAAAACTATATGGAGCCACCTTATATGGCATAGATGGATGCATTATTACGGTAGAGGTCGATATATCTCAAGGTTTACCTGTATTTGATATGGTAGGACTGCCTAATCAGTCCGTAAAGGAAGCTCGGGAACGTGTGAGGGCGGCTATTAAAAATAGTGGCTATGACTTCCCTATGAGGCGTATCGTAGTCAATCTAGCACCTGCTACAATTCGTAAAAGTAGCGCAGGACTCGATTTAGCGATTGCTTTAGGGGTTCTCATTGCATCGGGACAGATAAAGGGGCGTAAAGCTAATATTTCAGCTTTATTGAATAGATGTTTATTTATGGGTGAGCTAGCCTTAGATGGTTCACTGCTACCTACCTTTGGAACCTTGGCGATGTCATTGGCAGGGTTAGAAGCTAATTACTCTACAATATATACAAGCGTAGAAAATGGAAATAATTTGAAAGCTATTCCAAATCTTACTATATATGGCGAGTCTTCATTACAAAATATTATTACCGTCTTAGAAGACCAGGTTAAATCTAAATCTATTTCAACTTCCAAAAAGGTAAAAATAGGGAAAAATCAAGATGAGATATTAACGGATACGATGGATAATAAAAACCATAATACTACGTATGATGTAGATTTTGGTGATGTACAAGGTCAAGAGCTTGGTAAACGGGCCATGCTCATTAGCGCTGCAGGACATCATCATTGTATTATGATAGGTCCGCCCGGTGGTGGTAAAACGATGATGGCCGAACGATTACCGACCATATTGCCACCCATGACTTGGAATGAGATGGTTGAGGTAAGTCGCATCCAAGATGTGATTGGTTTACTTGGTGATAAGGGACTCGTTAAAACTAGGCCTTTTAGGCATCCACATCATACGGCGACTTTAGCGAGTATGGTGGGTGGAGGTATACAAGGACGCCCTGGGGAGGTCACACTTGCTCACGGTGGTGTTTTATTTATGGATGAAGCACCAGAGTTTCAGCGCCAAGTTATTGATGCCCTAAGGCAGCCTTTAGAGTCTCGCACAATTACTATCAATAGGTCTCAAGGTAATTATATGTATCCCGCCAATTTTATTTGTATATTGGCCGCAAATCCCTGTCCCTGTGGTTATTATCATGACCCACATAGGGAATGTATATGTTCTGAAACAATGGTTAAAAACTATCAGCAACGCTTGTCAGGGCCTATTATGGACCGCATTGATTTACATATTCCCGTTGAAAGGCCTACACTAGAACAATTATTAGATAATTCGACGTCAACGATGACCAGTGAAAGTATGAAAGAACAAGTTGTTATGGCAACTTCCATGCAACAGAAACGTTATGAAGGCCTAGATTTTAGCACTAATGGAGCCGTACCGCATAAGGCTATAGGTGAGCTTTGCCATATTACAGATAAGGCTTGGAGTATATTAGGCAATATATTTGATCATTTTCATTTAAGTGGGCGTGCATTTGACCGAATTTTAAAGGTGTCTCGAACTATAGCTGATTTACAAGGAAATGAAAAGGTAGAACCACAACATATTTCTGAAGCAATGTTATTTAGAACTGGAAAATAGGTGATACTATGACTAGATATGACGACAACATTTATATTGCAGGTTTACAAAGTTTATATAATATAGGGGCTACGTATGTAAGACGGTTCGTAGAAGACTTTGGATCTCCTTATGATGCATGGAAAGCTATTAAAGATGTGGAAAATTTAAAAGGGTATACATACCTCTCTGTAGGAGATAAACGTGCTATTGCAGCATCAGCTAAGGATGAAAAACTAGATTATATTATCCAAAAATTAGAAGAATATAAAATGGATGTTACGACCTTTCTAGATAAGGACTTTCCATCTATGTTAAACCAAATCTATAATCCACCAGCCATAGTATTTATGAGAGGTAATCGAGCTCTATTAGATAAAAGATTGAACCGTATTGCCATTGTAGGGGCGCGACGATGTTCATTATATGGTCGGAATGTGGCGAGAATGTTAGGCAAAGAACTAGGTAAATACAGTACCATAATTGTTAGTGGTGGTGCTCGTGGCATTGATTCTCATGGTCATGAAGGCTTACTTGCTAGTCAGGGGTATGGTATTGTGGTTATGGGATGTGGATTAGATATAGTATATCCTAGAGAGAACTCAAAACTATTTGACAAAATAATGGCTAATAATGGTTTACTCATATCTGAATATCCTCCAGGCACACCGCCATCGGCTAAACATTTCCCTGCACGTAACCGTATTATCAGTGGCCTTAGTCGAGGTGTTATCGTTGTAGAGGCTAAGTCTAGTAGTGGCTCTTTAATTACGGCAGATATGGCTGTTAGTGAAGGGCGTGATGTATTTGTAGTACCTTGTAATCTATTAGATCATACAGCGGATGGTAATAAGTTCCTTATGCGAAATGGTGCTTATGTATTGACTGGATATGAGGATATAGTTGAACAATATCATTTGACATTGCGTAACTTTTTCTCGAAAGAAGAGAAACTTTTACAGCCAAAGAAAATAGAAAATAATAATGTTAAAGAAGAAGATTCATTAAGTAACACATGTAAGGGTGTTGATAGTCATGGCTCGTCTATGTTAAGCTTTAGTTTGGATAAGAGTTTGATATTGAGTGAAATACCTCATGATCGATGTATTACTGTTAGTGATATTTTGAAAGCAACTCATATTCCATTACAAGAACTGCAGCCCTTATTACTGGAGTTAGAGTTAGAAGGGGCTATAGAACATCAACCGCCGAGAGGCTATATTAACATGACTAGGAGTGATATACTTGTCCATTAAACGATCAATCGTTATTGGCGAGCCAAAAGCAGCTAGTACTAGTAAAGAAACAAAAAAGAAAAGTACTACAAAAGAGAGTACTACAATAAAACGTAAGGTCGCTAAAGAGGCTCTTACTCCTATGGGGATTGTACGAGATAAGTCTGTGTTACAAACCTCTGTTCCACCAGAGCAACGGGAACCTCGCGTATATAATCCTGAAGGCAAAGTATTGGTTATCGTAGAATCTCCTGCTAAATCTAAAACAATTGAAAAATTTTTAGGTCCAAACTATGTGGTAAAAGCAAGTATGGGCCATTTACGAGATTTGCCTAAATCTCAAATGGGTATCGACATAGAGCATGGATTTACTCCACGTTATAGCAATTTGGTGACCCGTAAAAAGGTTATTGATGAACTCGTTTCCTACGCCGATGACAGTAGTGCCGTATTACTTGCAACTGACCCTGACCGCGAAGGGGAAGCAATTTCTTGGCATTTGGCGTACATTCTTAATGTAGACCCTACGTCTACATGCCGCATTACATTTAACGAGATTACTAAGAATGCGGTAGCAGAGGCGCTAGAATCTCCACGTACTATCGATATGAACATGGTCGATGCTCAACAAGCACGTCGTGTACTAGACCGTATCGTAGGCTATAAATTGAGCCCATTGCTTTGGAAAAAGGTATGTAAGGGCCTAAGCGCAGGACGTGTACAGTCCGTAGCTGTTCGTCTTATCTGCGAACGAGAACGAGAAATTCAAGCCTTTGTTCCACAAGAGTACTGGACTATTGAAGGCAATTTTGAAACACCTAAAAAAGAGTCTTTCACTGCAGAATTAACTCATATTAAAGGTGAGAAAATAGATATTACTACTGAAAAAGATGCACAAGCTGTAGTAAATGCTATAGGTGGTGCTGATGCAGTAGTAACGAATGTGGAAAAACGCAAGCGCTCTCGTAAGGCGGCACCACCATTTACAACATCTACATTGCAACAAGATGGTGTTCGTAAGTTGAACTTTGGTGCAAAGCGTACCATGATGATTGCCCAACATCTATATGAAGGTTTAGAAATCGGTTCTTATGGTCATGTTGGTTTGATTACATACATGCGTACAGACTCTACGCGTATCTCCAAAGAGATGCAGGTTATGGCTAAGGACTATATTATTCGTAACTATGGTGAAGATTACTATCCATCTAAACCTAACATGTATGGTGCTAAAGGTTCCGCCCAAGATGCCCATGAAGCGATTCGTCCTACATCTTTAGAGTTAACACCTAAGATGGTGGAGCCATTCTTGAGTCGTGATGAGCTTAAGTTATATACATTGATTTGGAATCGTTTTATGGCGAGCCAAATGGCACCACAACAAAACGAATCTACTACTATTGAATTGACTGTTCATGATGATTATACATTTAAAGCGACAGGCTCTCGTGTAATCTTCCCTGGTTTTAGTGCTGTCTATGAAGATGCGAAAAAAGAGGATGTTCCTCAATTGCCAGTTCTTAAGAAAAATGATGCTGCTCATACGGTAGAGGTATTGCCTGAACAACACTTCACGCAACCACCTCCACGTTATTCAGAAGCAAGTCTCATCAAAACACTAGAGGAGCTCGGAATTGGTCGTCCAAGTACATATGCACCAATTTTAGATACGATTGTGAGTCGTAACTATGTAGAGAATACGAATAAACAATTTGTTCCAACAGAGCTAGGCTTTGTAGTGGTAGATTTCTTGATTGCATACTTCGAAAAAATCATCAATACCGGATTTACCCGTGATCTTGAAGACGAATTGGATGCTATTGCATCTGGCAAGGATACATATCTAAAGGTATTGTCTGATTTCTATGAAGTATTCGGTAAAGAGCTAGAAGATGCGAGTGATGTAGATCGCATTGAAATTGCATCCATGGAAAGTGATGAAACCTGTGAACTTTGTAATAGCCCAATGGTATATAAATTTGGTCGCTATGGTAAGTTCCTCGCATGTTCTAATTTCCCAGAATGTAAAAATACTAAACCTATTACCGTAGGTACAGGTGTAACTTGTCCTAAATGTAAGGAAGGGGAAATCGTAGAGCGTAAGTCTCGCCGTGGTCGTCTATTCTATGGCTGTAATCGATATCCACAATGTGACTTTACATTATGGGATAAACCAACCCATGATTTCTGTGAAACATGTGGTTCTATTATGGTTGAAAAGACATATAAAAATGGTACAACTAAAAAGTTCTGTTCCAATGAAACATGTCCAACTAGACCACCAAAGAAAACAAGAAAGAAAAAAAAGCGAAGCTAGTGAAGAAACTGTAAAAGAATCTAAAGAATCTGAAAAATCTAAAGAATCTAAAAAGTCTAGCAAAGATAAAAAAGAGGAAACAACAGTTGAATAATAAAAATGTTATTATTATTGGTGCGGGCCTAGCAGGTTCTGAGGCGGCTTGGCAACTTGCTAATCGTGGCATTCATGTAGACTTATATGAAATGCGCCCCGTGAAGAGTTCTCCTGCGCACCAAACAGACCAATTTGCAGAGCTCGTATGTAGTAACTCCTTGCGCGCTGGTAATATTGAAAATGCAGTAGGTCTTTTAAAAGAAGAAATGCGTCGTTTAGGCTCCATTATTATGGAATGTGCTGATGCAACTGCTGTACCTGCCGGTGGTGCCTTGGCCGTTGATCGTCATTTGTTTAGTGAAATGGTGACTGAGAAGGTAAAGGGACATCCTAATATTACAGTTCACAATGAAGAGGTAACTGAGATTCCTGTTGAAGGCACTGTTATCTTTGCTTCTGGTCCCCTTACATCTGAGGCATTAGGGGATAAGATTAAAGAATTAACTGGTGAAACAGGATTTTACTTCTACGATGCAGCAGCACCTATTATTACAGCAGAATCTTTGAATTATGATAAAGTATTTGCTGCTTCTCGTTATGATAAGGGCGATGCAGATTACCTTAACTGTCCTATGACAGAAGAAGAATATAAAGCATTCTGGCATGAGCTCACTACGGCTGAAGCTGTACAGCCGAAGGATTTTGAAAAGGAGATCTACTTTGAAGGGTGTATGCCTGTAGAAATTATGGCTAGCCGTGGGGAAGACACATTGCGCTATGGTCCACTTAAACCAGTTGGTTTAGTAGATAAACGGACTAATGAGGAATCTTATGCAGTAGTACAACTGCGTAAGGAGAACAAAGAAGGTACCATGTTTAATTTGGTAGGCTTCCAAACTCATTTAAAATGGGGCGAACAAAAGCGTGTGTTTGGTATGATTCCAGGTCTAGAAAATGCTGAATTCGTTCGTTATGGCGTTATGCACCGCAATACGTATATTAACTCTCCTGAGTTATTGAATCATGCGTTCCAACTTAAAAAGGAACCACGTCTATTCTTCGCTGGTCAAATGACAGGCGTAGAAGGTTATTTAGAATCTGCTGCTAGTGGTCTTATGGTAGGTTTACAAGTGGATCGTTATTTAGAGGAACGTCCATTTATAGAGTTCCCTAAAACTACAGCTATTGGTTCTCTCAGCCACTACGTATCTAACTATGAAGGATCTAATTTCCAACCTATGAATGTCAATTTTGGTATTATGGATCCATGGCCACAAAGAATACGTAAGAAAAAAGAGAAAAATGCTCTTATCGCTAATCGTGCATTAGAAGAACTAGATACATTAAAAGCTAAAGAAAATTTATAAGCTTTGATCTAAAAAATAAATTGCTCAATACTATATGAGTTTTTAAGACTTATAAAGAAAAATCCTTCATTCAAAGGGAAGCCAATGAATGAAGGATTTTTATTATTTACGTTTTTTCTTTTTAGGCGCTGCTTCTGTAGTTTCAAGAGCAGGTCTATTTTTCTTTTCTAAATAGCCTAAATAGATAAATAAACAAATACCTACAATAATGACAATCAAGCTTGTCATTTGAGCAGATTTTAAGCCTAATGTTAAGTTTACATAGTCACCGCGTAAGAACTCTAGGAAAAATCTAGCCGTAGAATAGAGAATTGCATAAAATACGAATACTTGTCCCTTAGCATGTTTGAAGGAGCTAAATAATAGGAGGGCTACGAAGATAAGAATATCGATTTGACCTTCCCATATCTCAGCAGGCCATAATGGTTGATTACCGTAGGTGCGATGAGCCAACGTGCTTTCAGGGTAAAGAATACCAAAATTACCGCCCGTAGGATGACCAAAGGCATCGCCATTTAAGAGATTTGCCATACGACCGACAGATTGAGCTAAGATTAACGCTGGTGCGAATAGATCGGCAAAGGCCCAAAAGTCGATATTATTTTTACGTAAATACCAATAACCTGCAATTGTACCAAGAACTACACCGCCTTGAATGGCCATGCCACCTTGCCATACAAAGGGGATTTCAAGTAAATGATTACCATAGTAGTGCCAATCAAAGAAGAATACATCCCATAATCTGGCGCCAATGAGACCCGCTACAGCAACGGTAATAGAAAAGTCTATGATATGTTCATGCCAACCTCTGCCGTCTTTTTTTAATAGTACATATGCTACAGAGGCACCACAGATAATTGCCAAAGCTAACATGGCACCATAGGCTCTAATAGGGAAGTCTCCTATAAAAAATAGATATTGATGCATATACAACTCCTTATGTTATAACTTTTATTATATAAACTAAATTATAAATTACATGTACTTTTCATGCAACAAGAGAGATGAACTCTATATAATATGGTATAATAAAGAAATTGAAATTATATCCCCTTATGGGGCTAGAGTTAGGAGAGTTTATGATTCGTAAATCTACTATTTTAAAATCCTTAACAGCTTTAGTAATATCTGCATTATCTAGTACAGCAGTACAAGCTGAGGTATTGGTTCCTATTGACCAATTTTTAGCGAATACTACACGTCATTACGAAGCTAATCAATATAAAACATCCTATACAGTGTATGTACCTCAAACAGATCTACAAGGAAATGCTATCGTTTTAAATCCTGCTGCTGTCGGTGAACCCGTAAAATTACCAACTACTAATAAAAATGGTATGACCTATGTTGATATTGAGTCTGATCCAGCCATGCTTGGTGTGAGCTATACAAAGGTTAATGGTCAACTAACATTAGGTCCTGCACCACAAGCCTCCACGGTAAAAGCTCCTTATATAATGCAAACACCATTGTCTTGGGCCTTTGATCCATGGCCAACACAGGGAACTCCATATCAAGCAAAACTTAATGCTAGCGGTGATAATATCATTTCTCCAAGCTGGTTTAAATTGCATAGCCTTGGCCTCGAAGCAAGTCCTAATGTAAGTATTGATTATGTTAACGATTATAAAAGTAAAGGTTACCACGTATGGCCATTGATTACGAATCGTTTTGACCCTGGCTTTACTAGTGGTATCTTAGCAGATCAATCTGTATGGAAAAAATATGCTCATAACCTCGTGCAATATGCTTATATTTACGGATTTGATGGTTATAACTTTGACTTTGAAAATATTGATTATGCCGACCGTGATCGTTTAACAGTGTTTGTGGCGTATTTATCTAATCATTTACATCAATACAATATTAAAACATCTATCGATGTAACTGGTTATTCTGATAGTCCTGAATGGTCCTTAGTATATAATCGTAGTGCTTTTGCTAATTCCGTAGACTATGTAATTCTCATGGCGTATGATGAAACTTGGGCTAAGAGTACTACAGCAGGTCCTGTAGCAAGTTATCCATGGGTTCGTAATCATACAGAAAAAATGCTTTCTGAAGTGCCATCCCAAAAACTAGTACTTGGTGTACCATTCTATATGCGCTTATGGCATGATACTAATGGTTATGCTAAAGGTGAAACTTTGGCTATGAAAAATATAGGCAACTATTTTGCAAACTATAAGGATAAAATGACTTGGGATGATCGATTAAAATTGTATTATTTATCTATCCCAACTGGTTCTGGTTCTGACCGTATTTGGTTTGAAGATAATACCTCTTTGGGTTTAAAATTAGACCTAGTAAAAGAATTGCAACTCGGTGGCTTTGCTGCATGGCGTAAAGGATTTGAAGACGAATCTACTATTGCTATGATTCAAGGTAAAGACTTAGGTCGTGGCATTCCTAATTCTCCTACAGCTATTGTTCCTGAGCCTGTAGTAGAAGAAGCAAAACCTTTAACTAAGCTTGAACAATACAAATTGCGCTTAGAAGAAAAAGAAAAGGCAAAAGCCGCTAAGGCAGAAGCAAAACGAAAGGCTAAAGAGGAAAAAGAATTAGCGAAACGTAAAGCTAAGGGAGAAGCGGAGCAAGCTAAAGCAGAGAAAAAACGTCAAGTCGAGGAAGCTAAAGCGGAAAAGAAGCGTTTAGAAGAAGAGGCTAAGACTCAAAAAGAACGTGATGCACAAGAAGCAAATGATAAAAAAGCTTATTATAAAAGTCATGGATTCGTTCAAAATACATCTACTAAAAATGAATTAACAGAATCTGTACAAGTTGTAAAACGCTAGAGTTTGACTGCTTTCATAGTAAGTAGTACAATAAAAATATTGATTATAAAACGGTAACTAATGAGGTTGACTATATAAGGAGGCCCCTACATGAATGAAAAATATGTAGCCCAAGATATTGAGAAAAAGTGGCAAAAGTATTGGGACGATAACCATACCTTTAAAACAGAATATGATGAATCTAAAGAGAAATACTATGTATTAGAAATGTTCCCATACCCATCTGGTAACTTACATATGGGTCACGTGCGTAACTATTCCATCGGTGATGTAGTAGCTCGTTTCAAAAAAATGAAAGGCTTCAACGTATTGCATCCAATGGGCTGGGACTCCTTTGGTATGCCTGCAGAAAACGCGGCTATCAAACATGGCATTGCTCCTAAAACATGGACTCTTGATAATATCGAGAACATGAAATTGCAACAAAAAGCACTTGGTTTGTCCTATGACTGGGACCGTGAAGTTGCAACATGTAAAGAAGAATATTATAAATGGACGCAATGGTTCTTTGAACAGTTCTACAAAAAGGGCTTAGCTTATAAAAAAGAAGCTAAGGTAAACTGGTGTGAAACTTGCCATACTGTATTGGCTAATGAACAAGTTATCGATGGTGCTTGCTGGCGCTGTGATAATCCAGTTGAGAAAAAAGACTTGTCTCAATGGTTCTTGCGTATCACTGAATATGCTGATCGCTTATTAACTGATTTAGATACTCTTGATCACTGGCCACAACGCGTTAAATTGATGCAAAAGAACTGGATTGGTCGTTCTGAAGGAACAGAATTCTCCTTTGAAGTTCCATCCATTAATGAACGTGTATCTGTGTATACTACACGTGTTGACACTATTTACGGTGTAAGCTATGTAGTATTGGCTCCTGAACATCCATATGTAGAACGCCTCATTGAAAACGCTCCTAACAAAGCTGAATTAGAAGCTTTCATTACCCGCATGCGCAATATGAGTGATATTGACCGTACATCTACAGATGCACCTAAAGAAGGTATGTTCACGGGTTCCTATGCAGTAAACCCTATGTCTGGCAAACAAGTTCCAGTTTGGATTGCTAACTATGTATTAGTAGACTACGGTACTGGTGCTGTAATGGGTTCCCCTGCACATGATGAACGTGATTGGGAATTTGCTCATAAATACGACTTACCTATTAAACAAGTTGTAGCTCGGGAAGGTGAAGAATATAGCCTTGAAAAATGGCAAGAATGGTATCATGAAGATGGCATTCTAGTTAACTCTGGCGATTATAACGGCCAAACATCTGAAGAGGCTCGTAAAACTATTACAGCTGCTCTAAATGAACGCGGCATTGGTGAAGGTAAAGTAAACTTCCGTCTTCGTGACTGGTTGATTTCTCGTCAACGTTACTGGGGTGTGCCAATTCCTGTTGTATACTGTGAAAAATGTGGTGAACAACTCGTTCCTGAAGAAGAGTTGCCAGTACGCTTACCAGAGGATGTTAAATTTGAATCTGGTGCCGTATCTCCATTGGCTACATCTGAAAGCTTCTTAAATACTACATGTCCTAAATGTGGCGGTCCTGCACGTCGTGAAACGGATACAATGGACACATTTATCGATTCCTCTTGGTACTTCTTGCGCTATACAGACGCTAAAAATGACCAAGCTCCATTCGATAAAAAAATTGCTAATTACTGGATGAACGTTGACCAATATATTGGCGGTATTGAACATGCTATCTTGCACTTGCTATACTCTCGATTCTTTGTGAAAGTTATTCACGATTTAGGTCTTATTGAAGCTAACGAGCCATTCCGTGGCTTATTGACACAAGGTATGGTTCTTAAAGAAGGCAGCAAGATGTCTAAATCTAAAGGTAATGTAGTTTCTCCTGAAGAAATTATCAATACCTATGGTGCAGATACTGCACGTTTGTTCATTCTTTTTGCGGCTCCTGTTGATCGTGATCTTGATTGGTCTGACCAAGGTGTTGAAGGTTCTTATCGTTTCTTGGGTCGTGTATGGCGTATCGTTGATGCGTACAACGAAGAAGGTAAGAAAAACGTAACTGGTGAACTTACAAAAGACGAATTTGCATTACGTCGTGAGTTACACCGCGTTATCAAAAAGGTAACAGAAGACCTCGATAATAACTTCAACTTCAATACTGCTATTTCTTCTATCATGGAACTTGTAAATGCTATGTACGCTCATAAGGATAAAGCTGAAACAATCAATAGCGCTTTGGCTAATGAATTGACTCATTCCTTATTACTTCTTTTAGCACCATTCGTTCCTCATATGACAGAAGAGTTGTGGCATGAATTGGGTGAAACTACATCCATCCACACTGAAAACTGGCCTATATACGAAGAAGCTGCTCTTGTAGTAGACGAAGTAGAAGTAGTATTACAAGTAAATGGTAAAGTTCGTGATAAACTTACTGTTTCCGTAAATATTACAAAAGAAGAATTAGAAACAATGGCTAAAGAATCTAGCCGTGTTCAAGAGTTTACAGAAGGTAAAAATATTGTAAAAGTTATTTACGTACCTGGTAAACTTGTAAATATCGTTGTTAAATAACGATACTCTATTTGTTCAATACTGTAAGCCCCCAACTACATAGGTAGAAGGGGGCTTATTTTTAAGTGAGGTAATTATGGCAAAACGTAGCGATTATATATCCTGGGATGAATACTTCATGGGCGTTGCTATTTTGGCAGCTCAACGTTCTAAGGATCCTAATACACAAGTGGGTGCATGTATCGTTAGCAATGATAATAAAATTTTATCCATTGGCTATAATGGTATGCCTTTGAATTGTAGTGATGATGACTTTACGTGGGAGCGAGATACAGCAGATGATAATAAATATTTCTATACTGTACATAGCGAACTCAATGCTATCCTAAATTATCGTGGAGGTTCCTTAGAAGGCTCTAAGATTTATGTCACATTATTCCCTTGTAATGAATGTGCTAAAGCAATCATTCAAAGTGGTATTAAGGCAGTTATCTATCGCGATGACCTCTATAAAGATACTAAAGAGGTAAAAGCATCTAAACGGATGTTAAAAACAGCAGGTGTAGAAATTATTGAATATAAACCTACAGGACGAACTTTACATATTACCGTATGATAAAGTATAAAACAATAATATTACAAGAAAAGCTCTTATCTATTAATTAATGGATAAGAGCTTTTGCTATATTTTTACTATATTAGATTGTATACCTAAATTATACTTGTAAACGACCATCAATCATAATATCAACAGCTTGACCATCACGAGTATATCCTTTAATATTCATGTGTTCATGACCAATCATAAAGTCCACATGTGTTAAGGAGTGGTTAAGGCCGCGTTCCTTTAATTCCGCTTCAGATAAACCATCGCTGTTTTTAAGGCATGTAGGATAAGATGCACCAATTGCTAAGTGGCAGGATGCATTTTCATCAAATAATGTTTCATAAAAGATTTGGTTAGATTGGCTAATTGGGCTGAAGTGATCCACTAATGCTACTTCGCCAAGGTAGTGGGAGCCTTCATCAGTTTCTACTAATTCTTTAAGAACTTCATAACCTTCTTTGGCTGTATATTCAACGATTTTACCTTCTTTAAAGGTGAAGGAGAAATCTGAAATCGTATTGCCATGGTAAATTAATGGTTTTGTGCTGTGCATAACGCCATTTACACCATTATATTGAGGAGCAGAGAAAACTTCCTCTGTAGGAATATTAGCATTGAAAATAGTACCATCTTTAGATGATTCTTCCCCACCTAGCCAGATATGGCCTTCTGGTAATTCTAATAAAAGGTCGGTGCCGTTATCACAAGTGTAACGTAATGATTTTAAGTCTAATTTATTCAATGCTTCACAGCGGCGACGCAATTTTGCCATGTGATGACGATATGTATCTTTCGGTTCGATACCTTCAATGCGACAAAGTTTTAATAATGTTGTCCATAATTGGTCGATTTTTTCTTCATCACTACCTTCATAGCCAAGTAAATTTGCCCATAGAACAGTCGGTACAGATGCTACACACCATGTAACAGAAGAGTTCATGATAGCTGTATGATAGAAGGATAATGCTTTATTTAAATTGCGAGATTGTAAGGAAATACGATCTGTTGGAATACCTTCTAATGCTTTAGGATTAGCACTGATTAAAGATAAAAATGCTGCCTTATCATCGATGTATTGTTTGTAGAATTCAGGAATCCAGTTAGCCGGTTTTTCTAAGACAGATTCTTTAGCATGTAATAAGCGTTGACGAGCGATAGGGGAACATCTCCAGTTAAGAACTACCTCTTTTGCGCCTAGTTCATAGGCTTCTTCAGTAACGATTACTGCAAAATCTTTATTTTCTACATCAATAGAAATAACTAATGTTTGGTCTTGTTGTAAATTTACGCCGCACTTTAGCAATGTATGGGCGTATTTTTTTAATGTTTCTTGATTCATAAATTCTCCTTTTATTCGTTATCAATTCTAAAACTCCTGCTAGTGTGACTAATAGAGTCAGTGGTAGGAGTTTTATTTTTCATAGGGAAATCCTTCAGTAGGAGGTGCACTATGAAATATAAATTGAAGCCGTATATGATAATTGTATTAATCCTATGTGTTTTAGTAGGAATTTATTTCCTATGGCCTATTATAACAGATGAAAGCGATTCTGTCCTTGCTGAAGGGGCAATAGACGGAAATCCTTCTATGTCAAATGTAGTAGAAATATCTAATAAACCGATTGCTTATATTACGGGTGCCGTAGTCTCACCTGGTCTATATGAACTTGAAAGCTCTGCAACAGTAGGAGATGTTATCAAGCTAGCAGGAGGGCTGTTACCGTATGCAGATGTAGAGTCTATTAATATGGCTAAATCTGTGACTGGAGGAGATCATATTCACGTAGTTTTTAACTTTCACGGAAATCCTGAAGCGTTATTGCGTGGTAATAAGATAAATATTAATACCGCCACTGCTAAAGAACTAGATGCGTTGCCCGGCATTGGGCCTGCTATGGCTAAAAGAATAGAAGAATATCGTTCACAAAAGGGTCCCTTTACATCTGTTGAAGGCATCAAGGGGGTGAAGGGAATTGGTGACGGCCTATTTAAGAAGATTAAAGACAAAATTACAATTTAGTCATCGAGATAGCAACAATGATGGACTCTTCCATGATGTAAATGATGTTAATGGGTACAGTAAGGTTTTAACCCATAGCCTATGGGCACATACTATATTGGGTTCTATAATTATGGGGACAATATTAGGCTATGGTCAGTATTATCCAGTACTTAATCAGATGCGATACATCTTTGCTATTGGGTTAGCTATTATAGTTGTAGGTATTTTCAAAGCATTTCAATCGTCTAATAGATGGCATTCACTTAGTAAGTTAATCGGTTTAGTCCTTGTTTTAGTTGGTTTATTTTATTATCAAACAGATTTACGGATTATAGATTTTAATAGTTATACATCATATTATTTACAGCAGGAAGGAGAATATCTTTGTACTGTTGTAGCTGCTCCTGAAAAAGTAACTTTGAATGAACAGGAGTATTACAAATATACTATTGAAATCCATGGATTACATCCTTATAAAAATACTGCAAAAAATGACTATATTAAAGCACAGGGGCGATTACAGGTATACTCAAAGGCATCTAGTACGAACTATCCCATACGACTAGGAGAATATGCAATTGTTGAAGGCACACCAAAGCCCTTATTTCTCATTGAAGAGGAAGGTCGTATGAATCTTCGTGGCCGCTATATGAGCTCAAATGCTCGTGGTCGTATCTATGATGGTGTATATCGAGTTGCTACTAATAAAGACTTACAAGCATTTCGCTATAAAGAAACCTTTTTTGAAAAAATATATAGGAAATTTTTATTTATTTGTGGGGGAATACGAGAGTCCATAGATAAAACTATTGCCCATAATCTAGAGGGGCCACAACAAGTATTAGCACAAGCATTAGCTTTAGGTGGACATTATAGTGAGCTAGGGGAAGATACAATGAAGGATTTTTCCTATACAGGACTTATCCATATTCTATCTATATCAGGTTCACATATTGCTCTTTTGTTAGCATTGGTATATGGACTGGGACGACTCACTAAATTAAGAAAGCGAACTAGTTTGATTATGGGGATTTTAGTGGCTTGCATGTATTGTGGTGTTATTGGTGGCGATGCTCCTGTTGTACGGGCTACGATGATGAGCATACTCATGTGCCTGGCCTATGTAAAAGGGCGGCTATATCAAGCTAAACAAGCGCTATGTATATGTGCCATACTATGCCTCATATATGATCCGTTCTCCTTATTTGATGTAAGCTTTCAACTATCCTTTGGGGCGACTTATGGTTTACTCATATGGGGAAAGGTATTATATGAGCGGATTCAGTGGTTACCAAGATGGATAAAAATGCCACTAGTATTATGTGTGTCGGCCCAGTTGTTGATTTTACCGTTACAGCTCTATTACTTTCACTATATTAGCGTTGTTAGTTTGTTAGCAGCCTGTATAGTAGCACCCCTATTAGATATATCCATAGTTTTAATATTTGTAAGTACTTTAGTCAGTTACGTACTTCCTATATCGTTATTGTGGTTTTTAGTAGATGTACTACTGCGAATATCCTTATATTTAAATCATGTGTTAGGGCGTAGTGGCAGTTTACTTTGGTTAGGGATGATGCATCCCTATTGTGCTTATTTCTATTTTCTTTCTTTAGGTTTGTTTACGTATTTTTTAACCCATAGAAAGAGGTATACTGTTTATATAGCGATGTGTTTATTTTTTATGGTCACAACCTTTGGTGCTTCATATTTTGTTACACATTATCATAAGGATACATTGATTCACTATATACCTATGAAACAATGTAATGTATTGCTTTGCATAGAACCCAATCATGAAGGGGCTCATTTATTAATTGATGCGCCAGACCATATTAAAACTACACCTAATGAAAGGCTTATTAATCAGGCTATAAGGGCATATGGTGTAAATCCAAAAGTTGTAAAAATAGACTACTTTCATAGTAACGGATCTGCAAAAACAATATATAAAAATAGTATGAAAGAAATCGATGTATATAATGGACAAAGAGGAGAAAAAAATCTAAAATTAAAAGATAAGACTAATACATTATTTATTACGAGTCGATCTAGTTCAATGAATGAAATTGGCAGACTACTGCCGTATAATATAGTTCTATTAGGTAGTCCACATGGGGCTTTACGCGATGTGGATCCTTCATCAGAACATATGTATATTATGGGATACAGTTTTATTGAAGATATGTATCTGTGAAAGGAGGATGTATGGCTGAAATTAAACTCATCTATGGCGATGAGCCACAATTAATTGAAGAAGAAAAACGCAAGTTTCTTAGTACCTATCCTGACCTTCCAGTAACAGTATTAGATGATGAAGCTGGGCCACAGAAGATAAGTGAAAAACTATGTGAAGATTCTCTCTTTGGCGATCAAAAGGTATTATGTTTAGTAAATTTGCCTATTATTCGTAAAAGCGGTAAAAATAGTGATGCCTGGGTTCCATTGTATGAACTCCTTATGGAATATAATGGGGATAATCCCATCCTTTTGATTTATCATGATATGATTGATAAACGAATTAAGCAGAATAAAGAGATTTTAGATAAAATACCAAATCATCAATGTAAGCGTCTTGAAGGGGCTGACCTAGTGATGTGGATTCGTCAATATTGTATATCTAATGGATTTAAAATGACTCCTGATGCACAAGAATATGTAGCTCATCTCATCGATTTGTGGCAAGATGTACCAGTTTCATTTATGAAAACCGAATTTGACCGTTATTTTTTACAGATAACAGGTGATAAAGTCATTACGAAAGAGTTCCTTGAAGAGAACGGTAGTGACTATGGTGCTAAAAATATTTTCACCTTTAAAGAGGCTTTGTTGAAACGAGATATTGATACATTGCTTGAATTATTTCCGTTTATGTTCGGCTATAAAGAATTAGATCGTGCTATGAGCTATATTGAGGGGCAGTTACGTTTGCAGCTACTGATTAGCGAATGTCGCCAAGCGGGAATGTCTGTTCAAACCATACAAAACTTATGTAAGGATCATGATTCGTCATTTAAACCATATCCGATTAAGTTGGCTTACGAAGCAAGTCCTAGAATTTCAGTTAAGGCCTTGCGAGCTTTATTAAAAGGGCTCTATGAGATTATTTTAGATAGTCGAAGCAGTAAGGGCGATATTTGGCGATTTAGAGATTTATGTATTACCTATTGTGGGTATAAAGGATAAAAATGAAAGTACGTTATCGTGTTGTTCCAAAACAGAATAAGAAATCATCCTTCTATGTAAACTGTCATAGCCAACATGTGACGATACAAGCTGCAGATTCTGCATTTTCTACATTGCTTAGTTTGCGTGAAAGATTATCTGCATGGTATAAGAAAAAAAATATTTCTTTTGATAATATTCCAACGAATACAGATACGGCTTGTTGTTTCGCCTGGAAGGTAGATACTGAAACAGGAGAAGGCTTAGATACCTATTATTATGGTGGTGGCTGTGGTGCTGGTGAATGGATTGAAGCGGCAGAAGCGCAACGTGAGGCTGAAGAGGCTAAAAACAAAGTGCCTAGAGGCAAGTCTTTTGCTGGTTATGACCAAGAAGATGAATATGATGATATTGATGAAGATGATTTTGCCCCATTTGTAGAGGCTGTTGAGTTGGGCTACTTTAATAATAGTCCTGTAGTTGTATCTCGTTCTAATCAAACGGCTGCAGCATCTAGCAATAGTGATACTATCGCATCTGTGAGCAGTACACCTAAAGCAAGTAAAGGTTTTGCACATAAAAGTACTACAAAACCTACTGCTAAAGGTAGTGAAGGGGATAGTAAATATCCTCGTCGTGCCCCGAAGGATGCTCCTACTGATGAAGGCATGATTTTAGGGCCTAAAATTGAGGGAGTTACCTCTAAAATCATGGGTACTTTGGATACGCCTAGTGTTATTTTTGAAGGTGTATTTGTTGGTCTAGATAAACGTGATACTAAGACTGGTAAAAGTATCGTTAATGGTAGCATCGTAGACGATACGAATAGTATCAAATTCATCAAGTTTACAAACAGCCCTGAAGAAGGGGATGCGCTACTTAAACAATTAAAAGGTTTACAACGTGTACGCGTACAAGGTAGCGTCAGCTTTGATGATCGATTTGATAAGGATTATATCTTATCTATTCGAAGTATTGAAGCTATGGAAACTAATAGCGTGGAGCGCACTGAAAATCGTCCAGACTCCCGTGTAGAGCTTCACTTGCACACTAAGATGAGTGATAAGGATGCCCTTGTATCTGTTAAAGACCTATTTAAAACAGTAAAAAAATGGGGTCATCCTGCGGTAGCTATTACAGATCACGGCGTTGTACAAGCCTTTCCAGAAGCTCAAGCTCTTGGTAAAGAGTTGGGCGTTAAGGTTATCTACGGTGTAGAAGGTTATCTCATTGATGATGAAATTGTTGCTCGTGATGAAGAGCCTGTAGTAGATAAGAAGAAGAAAAAAGAAAAAGATAAACGTTACCATATTATCTTATTAGCTAAAAATATGGTAGGTTTGCGCAATCTGTACAAGATGATATCTATTTCTCACCTTGAACACTATAAGGTGAGACCTCGTTTGCCTCGTTCTGTTATTGAAGAACATCGTGAAGGCATTATTATAGGATCTGCTTGTGAAGCTGGTGAACTTATGCAATCCATTGTTCGCGGCGCTACAAAGGAAGAACTATTAGAGATTGCATCTTTCTATGACTATCTTGAAATTCAGCCACATACAAATAATATGTTCTTGGTTCGTAAAGGGCTTATGCCAGATGAGCAAGCCCTTATCGATATGAACAAAACTGTTATTGAATTAGGGGAAGCATTAAATAAGCCTGTTTGTGCAACGTGTGACGTTCACTATTTGACACCAGAAGAAAAGATTTACCGTGAAATCATGTTGACTGCCTGTGGTTATCCAGATGCAGATGAACAACCAGATTTACATTTACGTACCACCGATGAAATGTTGGCATCCTTCCCTTACTTAAGTGAAGAAAAGGCTTATGAAGTAGTTGTTACTAATACTCGTGCAATTAATGATAGCATTGAAGATATTAAACCAGTTCCAGATGGCACATATTCTCCAAAGATCGAAGGCGCTGATGAAGCTTTCACAGAAATGTGTTATAGAAATGCGAAGGCCATTTATGGTGATCCATTGCCTCGTGTAGTACAAGAGCGACTTGATTATGAACTAGATTGTATTATCTCTAATGGCTATGGTGTATTGTATTACATCGCGCATAAACTAGTAAAAAAATCTCTTGATGATGGTTATCTTGTAGGTTCTCGTGGTTCTGTAGGTTCTTCCTTTGCAGCAACCATGTCTGAAATTACAGAGGTAAATCCATTACCGCCGCATTATGTATGTCCTAATTGTAAGCATTCTGAATTCTTTGAAAAGGGCGAATATGCAGGTGGTTTTGACTTGCCACGTAAAGACTGTCCTGAGTGCGGTCATGCCCTACAAACAAATGGCCATGATATTCCGTTTGCCATCTTCCTTGGTTTCGAAGGTGATAAGGTTCCAGATATCGACCTTAACTTCTCCGGTGATTACCAAGCAAAGGCGCACAAGTATACGGAAGAACTATTTGGACGTGACAATGTATTTAAAGCGGGTACAATCGGTACTATTGCGGATAAAACAGCATTTGGTTATGTTAAAAAATACGCCGAAGTTCGAGATATACAAGCACGTAATGGTTTCTTTGAACATTTAGCAAAAGGCTTTACCAATGTTAAGAATACTACTGGCCAACATCCTGGCGGTATCATGGTATGTCCTCGCGATATGGATGTGCATCACTTTACACCTATACAACATCCAGCGAATAAGAAAGAAAGTGGTGTATTAACAACACACTTTGACTATCACTCCATCGAAGGTCGTATGACTAAGCTTGATATCTTGGGTCATGATGATCCGACAATCATTCGTATGCTAGAGGATCTAACAGGTATAGATGCTAAAACTATACCGTTTGATGATCCTCGCACTTTAAGTCTATTTTCTTCCACAGAGGGTATTGGCTTAACACCTGAGCAATTACAAGGTGACCAAGTAGCAAGTTTAGCAGTGCCAGAATGTGGTACGAAATTTGTACGGGGCATGCTGGAAGACTCTCGTCCCCAAACATTTTCCGACTTAGTACGTATCTCTGGTTTTTCTCATGGTACTAACGTATGGCTGGATAATGCGCAAGATCTCATTAAAAATGGTACTTGTAAATTGAACGAAGCTATCTCTACTCGTGACGACGTAATGAACTTCTTAATTCATCGTGGCATGGATCGAAAGCATAGCTTCTTCGTAATGGAAAATGTACGTAAAGGGAAGGGCATTGAAAAACGAAATAAACAAGGGCAAGCTACGACGGAATTTGAAGCGGAAATGCGTGAAAATAATATTCCTGAATGGTTCATTGAATCTTGTAAAAAGATTTCCTATCTATTCCCACGGGCCCATGCGGTAGCCTATGTTATGATGGCCTTCCGTATAGCTTGGTTTAAGGTATACCATCCATTAGCTTTCTATGCAGCTTATTTCTCCATTCGGGCAAAGGCCTTTGATTTGCGTATTATGACGGGTGACCTAAAAACGCAAATGACTGAGTTCAATCGTATTAAAGCTCTTGATCGTGGTGCCAGTCCTAAAGACAAGGACCTTATGAGTGCCTTAGAAGTATCTATGGAAATGTACCAACGGGGTTATCGTTTTGTTAATGTAGATATTCAACACTCTGAAGCAAGACGCTTTAGTATCAAAGATGGTGCTTTATTACCGCCATTCTTAGCTATTGACTCCTTAGGTGAAACAGTAGCAGATGCTATCGTAGCTGAACGAGAAGAACGTCCGTTTACATCTCTAAAAGACTTGCAACGTCGTTGTAAGGTATCTAACACCATCATTGATCTAATGAAAGAACTCAAATGCTGTGGTGAGTTACCTGAAGACGAACAAATGTCACTCTTTGGGGCATAATAAAATACAAGATAAGCATTAAATACAAAATAAGCACTATACCCAAAAGAGGATATAGTGCTTATTTTTCTATATTTTGCTAAAATACAATTAATAATTAATAATATTACTCACTATAACTATACTACGAGGAGAAAATGATTTTTCTTTTTTTAACATTAATGGCTGTTTTTACAATAGTAGTTCTAGATAAATCAAAAGAAATATATTTTGTATCTGCTTCTATTAAAAGAAGTAAATCTTTTTTATTTATACAAATCTTCCAAGTTTTAGTAATTTATTTAGGTTTAATTTTTGCTGATTATAGTAATAGAATATTTGCTATAGTTCTATTCTTAGTATCTATATCCGAAATGCTTAAATTGGTTTATTTGAAGAAGATTGTAAATAAAGAAATTAATACAGAAACCAATATGCCTTATAAATTAACTGATGTTATTAGTAGATTAAATATCTATAGTAGAATTATCTTTATTATTGTACTCAATACTTTTGTTAATTTTCTTGTATTTAAGTAAATTTTTCTGATAAAGGGAGTGTTAGGAAATGATAAATAAGCATAAAAATCAATCTGTCGAAATAGAATTTTGGGACATTGAGCCAGAGGTTGCACCTGAGTTAGAAGAATCAGATATTCCAGGTGTATACTTTAACGAATTTAGGGAATATGTTGATGAAGAGGGGAATGTATTATCACCATCAGATCTAGATGCAATACGGTATAAAGATGATTACGAGGACGATTATTATAGATAGAAATTATTAGAGTATCATATTTATATTGTTTTTATTTTGTAACGAGTTGGTTAATTATGAGAGTTCCAATATATGAAGCTGTGGCTCACTATAAAAGGAATAATGAGTTACCTTATACAGAGTATTTTTGCCTAGGCTTTTTTTCTAAATTATCATTAGCAGAAATGGCATTAAATGAGTCAAAAAATTTGGTAGGTTTTTCTGATTTGGCTGATGATTCATTTTCGATAACAACTCATTATTTAAATGATTGTGCGCATATAGGTGATGATGTTATTTATAAAATCATAAACAACAAAATTTATGGTGTTTGGTATGATTATGATATAGATGATTATTATACATGTTCAGGATACATAGGTTTATTTAGTACTTTAAAATATGCAGAGAAAGCAATAGAGTGGTATAAAACCTGGGATATATTTAAAGCACATGGTATAGAGTGTTTAGGAATAGGTACTATCACTCTTAATTTAAGGGTATGGACTGAAGGTTTTATAACAGTATATGATTAAAATTAATTTCAAAAAGAGGTGTCATCAAATGATGACACCTTTTTTTTGAAAGTTTTGCAGTTTATTTAATTTGGCAGATTTTGTAAATTTGGCAATATTAGTATAAGGATTTATATTTCATCCAGTTTGTTTTGGCCATTTCTTTAAGTTCTGTACCACGGCCATCAAGGATTGCATTAATCAAGTATTTACTGAAGCCCTTAGCTTGTTGGTAAGCAATTTTTGGAGGCATAGCTAGTTCTTGTTTATCTACGCGAACATTGACGATAACAGGACCATTATGGTTGAGAGCTTCCATAATTTTTTCGTCTATTTCGCTAGAGTTTTGAATGCTTACACCTTTAATACCAGCAGCTTCTGCAAGTTTACCAAAGTCTGGATTTACAAAGTCTGTAGCATAGTCTAAGTAGCCAGATGCTTTCATTTCCATAGCGATGAAGCTAAGTTCCTCGTTGTTGAATACAAAGATTTTAACTGGTAAGTTAAGTTGTTTTAATGTTAACATTTCGCCCATCATCATTGTGAAACCACCATCACCAGAGAGGGAAATGACTTGACGATTTGGACATGCATTTTGTGCACCGATGGCATGCATCATAGCATTGGCCATAGAGCCGTGATTATAAGAACCTAAGATGCGACGTTTACCATTTGTTTTTAAGTGACGCGCAGTCCAAATAACTGGTGTACCTACGTCAAAGGTAAAGATTGCATCTTCTGCAGCTAATTTATTAAGACGATTTACAAAGTATTGAGGGTGAATAGCCACACCATCTGGTTCTGCTACTGCATAGCCATCTAAATCGCCTCTAAATTTAGCATACGCTTTACGTACAGTATCAATAAATTCAGTATCACTATGTTGAGCAATTAAAGGTAATAATTCTTTTAATGTGTCTTTTACTGTACCAATGATGCCCTGTGTAAGAGGGACTCGACGACCTAGTGCACTAGAATCTCTATCTACTTGAATTACCTTAGCATTTTCAGGATAGAAAGGACGGTAAGGAAAGTCTGTACCAAGCATTACAAGTGTGTCGCATTGTTCAATAGCACGATAACCGGATGTATAGCCTAATAGACCAGTCATACCTACATCATATGGGTTATCCCATTCAACCCATTCTTTACCTCTAAAGGCATGTACTACAGGAGCTTGTAAGTGTTTTGCTAACTCTACTACTTCGTCATGAGCACCTTCACAGCCTGCACCACAGAAGAGGGTAATGCGTTTACCGGTTTCTAAATGAGCAGCCATTTCTTCGATATCATCGCGTTGAGGAATGATATGAGGTAAACGTGGTTGATTCCAAACAGGTAATTCGTCGATCTCCATTTCCATAACAGCCACGTCACCTGGAAGAACGATAACAGCAACGTCTTGGTTGCCTACAGCTGCATTCATAGCACGGAATAGGATTTCAGGCATTTGTTTAGGATTGGACACAAGTTCACAGAAACAAGAACATTCTTTAAACAAGTTTTCTGGATGTGTTTCTTGGAAGTAATTTAAGCCTACTTCAGATTGAGGAATATGAGAAGCAATAGCCAATACTGGAACACGATTGCGATGGCAATCGAATAGACCATTGATTAAGTGTAAGTTACCAGGACCAGAGCTACCAGCACATACAGTTAATTTATGAGTTAAGGCTGCTTCTGCACCTGCAGCAAAGGCTGCGGTTTCTTCATGTCGTACATGTTCAAAGGCAATCTTACCATTACGGCGTAGACTATCGTTTACAGAGTTTAAACTATCGCCAGTGATACCATAAATGCGTTCTATCCCCGCATTGGCTAAGACATCGATAAGTACATCAGAAATTCTTTTTTTTGCCATATTATCACCTTCATTTAATAAATAATATTAATTACTTATGATTATTAAAACCATATATATTATAGTAGACCTGTTTGACATGTAATTATGTGATGAAAGTTACTATTTAATATAGTTTATACATATTTATACTATTATGATTAATAAGTTGAAACGGGTTAAATATAGTATGTTAATCATAGTGATTTAAATTGATTTAAGAATTTAATATTATTTCTCAATATAAAACTCTTATTCTTGCATAACCCTAATAAAAGTGTTACTATTAATTCATAAAGAAAATAGATAAGTCTTTGGGGATAGGTGAAATTCCTTACCGGCGGTATAGTCCGCGAACCTTTTAGGTATGAATCGGTGCAATTCCGATACCGACAGTACAGTCTGGATGAGAAAAGACGAGGCACATTTGTTGTGCGCAATTATGATTACCCAAGGACTATGTACATAGTCCTTTTTTTATTGAGGTGATATGGTGGATGACGTAGCATATATGAAACGCGCCATTGCACTGGCAAAATTGGCCACAGGTCACACTTCGCCAAACCCTTTAGTGGGTGCCGTAGTGGTAAAAGACAATACAATAATCGGTGAAGGTTATCATCATAAAGCTGGTACAGCTCACGCTGAGATTCATGCCTTAAACCAAGCTGGTGATAATGCTAAAGGTGCTACTTTATATGTAACCTTAGAGCCATGTTCTCATTATGGTAAAACTCCACCTTGTGCACTGCGTATTATCGAGGCTGGCATAGCTAAGGTCGTTGTAGGGAGTACAGATCCTAATCCACTTGTATCTGGAAAGGGTATGGATTTACTCCGTGAAGCAGGCATAGAGGTTGTTTGCCCCGTATGTAGTGAGGAATGTGCTGAACTAAATGAACATTTCTTTACCTATATCCAAACGGGTAAACCCTTTGTAACTATAAAAAGTGCAATGTCCTTAGATGGCAAGATTGCAACATATACAGGTCAATCCCAATGGATTACAAATGAATCCTCCCGTCGTGATGGACATGTATTACGTTCTACTCATGATGCTATGCTCGTTGGTATCGGTACAATCTTAGCAGATAATCCTCAGTTAAACTGTCGCCTCAGTGATTATGAATTAACAGATGCTATATCAGATAGAAATATTCTTAATGAGCCTATCCCAGTTCATCAACCAGATGTCATCATATTGGACAGTCTTGGTAGAACTCCTACCACAAGTCGTGTATTTAAAGTAGATACTCGCAAGGTTCATATATTGGTATCTAAAGGTTGTCCTAAAGAACGGATACAGGCGCTAGAACAAGTAGGGGCTCTTGTTACTGTTGTTGAATCAGTATCTACTCGTAAAAGTAAAAGTACAGATATCGTCATAGATATTAAGAAATTATCTATTGATGATATTCTTACAAAGTTGGGCGATTTTGGTTATACTTCAGTGTTAGTTGAAGGTGGCTCTGCCATTATAAGTTCATTTGTAGAAACATTGAACTTTGATAAGGTAGTTACCTATATTGGTAATACAATAATCGGTGGAACAGAGGCTACACCTGCTGTAGGTGGTCGTGGCTTTGAAAGTTTAGAATCTTCTCCACAGTTAACTTTTACAAAAACTAAAGTATTAGATAATAACATTCGCATCGAAGCGTATCGTCAAGGAAGGAGGGGCGCTTATGTTCACGGGAATCGTTGAAGAAATCGGCCGTGTAGAGAGCATTAAAAAGGGCCCTAAATCCTTGGCTATTACAATTCGGGGGAATAAAATATTTAGCGATTTAAAAATTGGTGACTCTGTAGCTGTTAACGGTGTGTGCTTGACGGTCACCACAATTGGTAATGGCGTATTTACCGCAGATGTAATGCCAGAATCTATTAAGATGACTACTTTTACAAATTTGAAAGTTCATCAATCGGTCAATTTGGAGCGAGCTATGCTTGCTAACGGTAGATTTGGTGGTCATATTGTGGCGGGTCACGTAGATGGGACGGGCCGCATCATTAATCGCGAACAAACGGATAATGCCATTATCTTTACCATAGAGGCGTCTAAATCCGTTATGGATTACATTATTTATAAGGGCTCCATTACCATCGATGGTATTAGCCTTACAATTATGCGACGAACAGACAGCAGTTTTTCAGTATCTATCATTCCTCATACCTTGGGCGAAACTATTTTAGGCTCTGCCCATATTGGTACAGAGGTTAATTTAGAAACGGATATTGCTGGTCGATACATTCGTCATTTTATGAATCTCGGCAGTGAACCTACTGAAGAAAAACCTAAGAAATCTATGCAATCCCTCTTAGTAGAGAATGGATTTATATAAAAGTAAGGAGCGTTCCTATGAGCGAACAATTACATTCAATTGAAGAGGTCTTACAAGACCTTAAAGCTGGTAAACCTGTTATTATTGTTGATGATGAAAGTCGTGAAAACGAAGGCGATCTTATTATTGCAGCAGAGTTTGCTACACAAGAAAATATTAATTTTATGGTTAAATATGCGCGCGGTATCGTATGTACCCCAATGCGTCGTGAAGCTTTAGAAAAGCTTGGCATTCCTGCTATGGTTGCCAAAAATACAGATAACCATGAAACTGCTTTCACCGTTACTGTTGACCATGTAGATACTACAACAGGCGTATCTCCAGCAGAACGTGCTTATACAATTCAAAAATTATTAGATCCAAATGCTAAACCTGAGGACTTCCGTCGTCCAGGTCACGTATTCCCTCTAGTATATAAAGAAGGTGGCGTACTTGTTCGTCAAGGTCATACAGAAGCATCTATTGACCTTTGTCGCTTAGCAGGTTTACAAGAGGCAGCTGTTATTTGTGAAATCACAAAAGACGATGGCGATATGGCTCGTTTGCCAGATCTATTACAATTTGCTAAAGAACATAATCTTAAAATTGCATCTGTAGCAGAACTTATTGAGTATCGTAAACAACATGAAGATATGGTAGAACTCGGTGCTTGTTCTAAACTACCTACTAAATTTGGTGATTTTAATATCTTTGTATTTAAAAATGATTTAGATCATAAAGAACATTTAGCTATTGTTAAAGGTGATGTACAAAACTGTGACGATGTTCTTGTACGCATTCACTCTGAATGTTTAACTGGTGATGTATTTGGCTCTAAACGTTGTGACTGTGGTGAGCAATTAGATAATGCGTTACGTGCCATTGAAAAAGAAGGTAAAGGCGTTGTAGTATACATGCGTCAAGAAGGCCGTGGTATTGGTTTAACAAATAAAATTAAAGCCTATGCATTACAAGAGCAAGGGTTAGATACTGTAGAGGCTAACGAACAATTAGGCTTCCCAGCCGATATGCGCGAATATTCCTTGGCTGCTCAAATTATTCGTTTCTTAGGTATAAAGAGCGTTCGTTTGTTAACGAATAATCCTGAAAAACGTCACGGTTTACAACATTGGGGGATTGATGTGACTAGTCGCGTACCACTCATTATTCCAGCCAATAAATTTAATGCAGGATACTTAAAAACAAAAGAAGAAAAAATGGGGCATATGTTGGAAGACTAATTAGTTCAATTTAAATATCATTTGATAATACGAACATATTTCCTTATCAGGAATATAGGAGGTCAATATAATGAAGGTTCAAGAAGGTAACTTATTAGGTACTGGCAAAAAATTTGCTATAATTGGTTCTCGTTTTAACGAGTTCATTACATCTAAACTAATCGGTGGCGCTGAAGATTGTTTATTGCGTCACGATGTAAAAGAAGAGGATATCACTGTTATCTGGGTACCAGGTGCTTATGAAATTCCATTGATTGCTAAAAAAGCTGCTTCATCTGGTCGCTTCGATGCGGTTATCTGCGTTGGTGCTGTTATTCGTGGTGCTACAACTCATTATGACTATGTATGTAATGAAGTTGCTAAAGGTATTGCCCATGTTTCCTTAGAAACTGGTGTTCCTGTTATGTTCGGTGTAGTAACAACTGAAAATATTGAACAAGCTATTGAACGTGCTGGTACTAAAGCTGGTAATAAAGGCTACGATTGTGCTATGGGCGCTATTGAAATGGTTAACCTTATTGATCAATTCTAAGAAGGCTATTAAAAACACTCAGTATCTTATGGTGCTGAGTGTTTTTATAATATCGAAAATATGTTCCTTTACATTTGAAATAAGATAGGCGAACATATATTCTTTATAATTTGAAATGTAATTCTTTGACATGATATACTATATAAGCACTTATAAGTGCAGTTTTAAACATTAAGTAGAAATAAGGAATGATAGAATGGATTATATAAAACGTTTTACTACCCGAGAAGGGGTGCGTATGTCTTTAGCAGTAACAACAGATACTGTTGAAACGGCTCGTGTACGTCATGATTTATGGCCTGTTGCAACGGCTGCTTTAGGTCGTGCCATGACAGGGGCTATTCTACTAGCTGGTGATTTTAAAAATCATGAAAATGTAAGTTTACGCATCAAAGGAGATGGCCCTCTAGGCGTAGTTCACGTAGATGCCTTTTCTGATAATACGGTTCGTGGCTATGTGGATGAACCACATGTAGATGTACCTTTAAAACGAGCTGGTAAGCTTGATGTAGGTGCTGCTGTTGGTCATAATGGTGAAGTACAAGTTACTCGGTTTACTCAATTAGCACAAGATTATACCTCTACAAGTCCAATGCAAAGTGGTGAAGTAGCAGAGGATTTGGCTTATTATTTATATGCTTCTGAACAAGTACCTTCTACTATTAGCTTAGGTGTATTAGTAGACCCAGATTATCATACAGTTGTAGCAGGTGGTTTTATCGTACAAGCTTTGCCAGATGCTACAGACGAAGCATTAGCACAAGTAGAAAAGAATATTAATGAACTTGGTCCTATTACAGAATATTTAAAAGCTCATCCTGATGGTAAGGGCCTTATGGAACGCGTTCTGGATGGCTTAACAGTTAATGAAGTATATAATGAGCCAATTCACTTCCAATGTCGTTGTGGTCGCGATCGTTTCGGTGCCGTACTTATGACATTAAGAGAAGAAGATAAAAAGGCTATTTTGGAAGATGAAGTAACAGAGCTTGTATGCCATTACTGTAATGAAAAGTATCATTTCACACGTGAAGAGTTACAGGATATGTTTGATCCCAAAGGTCCTATTCAATAATAATTGTATAATATGTAAAAAAATACAGGCTATTAGGTTTTTCCTATAGCCTGTTTCTCTATTATGTGAGAAAATAAAAGATAGAGTTATTAATAATAGGAGGTCACAATGAGTGCAATTGGCGTAATTGGTGGTACAGGTGTATATGATCCGTCCATCTTTGAAAATATTCATGAAGAATCCTTAATGACACCATATGGTGAAATAGATTATGTACAAGGTACATACCATGGAAAAACGGTAATCTTTGTTGCTCGTCACGGCAAAGATCACACAATTCCTCCACATAAAATTAACTATCGTGCTAATATTTGGGGGCTTAAAAAATTAGGTGTTACATTTATTATCTCTACGACTGCGGTAGGTTCTTTAAATGAAAACTTTAAACCTGGTCACTTCGTTTTGACTGATCAGTTTTTAGATTTCACTAAAAACCGCATTACTACATTCTATGAAGGTGGTGACCGTCCAGTGGCACACCTTGATGTAACAAATCCTTACTGCCCTGAATTACGTGATATTCTTCAAAAGGTTGGTACAGAGCAAGGTCTTACTATTCATAATGGCGGTACCTATGTATGTACAGAAGGTCCTCGTTTTGAAACACCGGCGGAAATTAAAATGTTCCATATGCTCGGTGGGGATACCGTAGGTATGACTAATGTACCTGAAGTTAATCTAGCTAATGAAGCTGAGATGGCATATGCTACTATTTCTATGATTACTAACTTTGCAGCAGGTATTTCTGAATCTGCGTTGACACATAGTGAAGTTGTAGAAATGATGGGTAATATGGCGGCTCAACTTAAATCTCTTATTTTAGGTGCTATTGATGTAATCAATGTAGATGCTCATTATGACGCTCATAAACGTATGCAAGAATATGGTGGTTTTAAACTATAATCCATTCATTCGAAATACTACAATAGTCCATTGAAGGAGAAGGTATGAGTAATATAGAATGGCGTAAAGATACGTTGGTACTATTAGATCAAACTAAATTGCCTACTGAAATTACTTATGTTTACTGTGCGGATTGGCGACAAGTAGCGGAGGCTATTAAAATGCTTCGAGTGCGTGGGGCACCTGCTATTGGCGTAGCTGCAGCTTACGGTCTAATTTTAGCTGCCATGGAGGCAGGGAATTTAGATGCTCCGTTTAGTGAACAACTTATAAGCTTATATGAATTTAGTGAAACTCTAAAGGAAACTCGTCCAACAGCAATCAACTTAGCTTGGGCGGTGGATCGTGTTATTTCGCTTGTAAAATATCATGTTGAAAGTATGTCCTCTATGAGAGAAGTAGTAGACCTGATTACAAAAGAGGCCATTATTATTCATAAAGAAGATGTTTATTTAAATCGTCGCATGGCAGAAGCCGGGGCCACATTATTTGAAGGTCAAAAGAATATTAGGATTCTAACTCATTGCAATGCTGGCGCACTCGCTACAGGTGGTTTAGGTACAGCACTTGGCGTTGTCCGCAAGCTTCATGAAAATGGTCAATTGGATCGAGTTTATGCAGATGAAACACGACCATTATTGCAAGGCGCGCGTCTTACAGCATTTGAATTGCATGAGGATGGCATACCTGTAACCTTGGAAACAGATAATATGGCTGCTTATGCGATGCAACATGGTCTCATTGATGCTGTTATTGTCGGTGCAGACCGCATCACTACTAAAGGTGATGTAGCCAATAAAATCGGTACTTATGGTGTGGCTGTGTTAGCTAAATTTCATAATATTCCATTCTATGTGGCGGCACCATATAGTACATTTGACTTTACTTTAGAAAATGGCAGTGATATTCCAATTGAAATGCGCGATGATTATGAGGTAACATCTTTATATGGTGTTCAAACAGCACCTAATGATATTGATGTACTCAACCCAGCTTTCGATGTGACACCACATGAGCTTGTTACTGCTATTATTACTGAAGAAGGTGTTTTAAAACCAAACTATGAAGAGTCTATTCATAAGCTACGTCAGATCATAGAATCTAAATAACTAGCTTCTCAAAAATGTAGATTATTAACTATATCGTTATTTAAGTAATATAGTATCTTTATAATTTACTATCAATATAGTTTAATAATGATAAAGACAACAATAACAATTAAATTATGTAGTATCTATACATCCAAGTGGATTGCCTATTAAATATTTATTTTTTGTTTATATTTGTATGAGTAAAAGGAGTTATTATGCAATCTTTAATTAAAGATATTAATTTAGCCGCTGAAGGCCGTAAGAAAATTGATTGGGTTTCTAACTTTATGCCTACATTGAATACATTGGGCGACCGTTTTGAAGCAGAACAAACTTTCAAAGGTCAAACAATTGTTGTTAGTGTTCACTTGGAAGCAAAAACAGCATATTTAGCTACTGTATTAAAACGTGGTGGTGCAGATGTTATCGTAACAGGTTCTAATCCATTGTCTACACAAGATGATGTTGCAGCAGGTCTCGTTGATATGGGTCTAACTGTATATGCTTGGTATGATTGTACTGAGGAAGAATATTTTAATTTCCTTAACAAGGCGCTTGATCATAAACCACACATTATTATCGATGATGGTGGTGACTTGGTAAACTTATTGCACACAACACGTCAAGATGCTAAAGAACGCTTGTTAGGTGGTAGCGAAGAAACTACAACAGGTGTACATCGTCTATATGCATTAGAAAACGCTAAACAATTGACATTCCCTATGATTGCAGTAAATGATTCCTACTGTAAATACCTCTTTGATAACCGTTATGGTACAGGCCAATCTGTTTGGGATGGTATCATGCGTACTACAAACTTAACTGTAACAGGTAAAAACGTAGTTGTTGCTGGTTATGGTTGGTGTGGTAAAGGTGTTGCCATGCGTGCAAAAGGCCTTGGTGCTCATGTATATGTAACAGAAGTAGATCCTATTAAAGCGATTGAAGCAGTATTCGATGGTTTCAAAGTATTACCTATGATTGAAGCTGCTAAAGTAGGGGATATCTTCTGTACTGTTACAGGTTGTAAAGATGTAATTGTGAAAGAACATTACGAAGTAATGAAAGATAAAGCTATCTTGTGTAATGCTGGTCATTTTGATTGCGAAGTTAATGTTGCAGATCTTACTGAGCTTGCTGTAAGTCACGAACGTGTTCGTCAAAACATCGAAGGTTATACTATGGCAGATGGTCGTAAACTTTATGTATTAGCTGAAGGTCGTCTTGTTAACCTTGCAGCTGGCGATGGTCATCCTGCAGAAATTATGGACTTGTCATTTGCTATGCAAGCACTTGCTGCAGAACATATTTTACATAATGGTAAAGATATGGACCCTAAGGTATATGTATTGCCTCATGAATTAGATGCAGAAATTGCGAAACTTAAATTGAACTCCATGGGTTACGACTTAGATTCTTTAACACAAGAACAAATCGATTATTTAACAAAAGTAAACTAATTTCAAATCAATTTACATCTAAATTTAATAGAAATCTAATAGATTTCTATTAACAATTATATTTAAAATTTATTAGTTTTCTACTTTAATCAATATAACCGAGCTATTATGGCTCGGTTATACCTATGAGGAAAGACTATGTCTGATTTATTAATTACTAATGTAGACGTCTTAACTAATGAGGGCGTTCTTAAAAATTATGCCATTGAAATCGAGAATGGCTATATTACATCTATTTTAAATGATAGAGAAGTAGAAAAGGCTAAAGCTTCTGCTAAAGAAGTTCTAGATGGTAAAGGACAATTAGCGGCGCCAGGTCTTGTTAATACACATACTCACATTGCGATGGGCCTATTTAGAAATTATGCAGATGATCTTGAACTTATGGACTGGCTTGAAACCGCCATCTGGCCAACTGAGGCAAAGCTTAATGATGAATATGTACGTTATGGCACACAACTTGGTATTGCTGAGATGTTACGTACTGGGACTACTACATTTAGTGATATGTACTTCTTTATGAATACAACTGCTGAGGTAGTAAAAGAAACTGGTATTCGTTCTGTTTTATCTCGTGGCTTAGCAGGTGTATCTCCTACAGCAGATCAAGCATTAGTTGAAAATGCTGATTTATTCCGTACTTGGAATGGATATGATAATGACCGTATTAAGGTATTACTTGGACCACATGCACCATATACTTGCCCAGATGCGTACATGGAAAAGGTTATTGCTTTATCTCATGAACTAAATTGTGGCATTCATATGCACTTGTCTGAAACAAAAGGGGAAGTGGAAAATGTTATAAAGGTTACTGGAAAAACACCAATCGCTCATATGCATGATTTAGGCCTATTCTGGAATACTACTTTAGCAGCTCACTGTGTTCATGTTACAGATGAAGATATGGACATTATGGCTGAAAACAATGTAGCTGTAGCACATAATCCGCAATCTAACCTCAAATTAGCAAGTGGTATTGCACCAGTGCCTGAAATGATTGCCAAAGGTATTATAGTAGGTCTTGGTACAGATGGCTCCGCATCGAATAATAATGCAGATATGTTAGAAGAAGTTCGCCTTGCTGCTACATTACATAAAGCACGTCTCTACGATCCTAAAGCCATTCCTGCACAAGCAGCTTGGAATATGGGTACTGTAGAAGGGGCGAAAGCTCTGGGCTATACAGACCTTGGTGTTTTAGCAAAAGGGTATCGCGCAGATATCGTTTTATATGACGTATCTGGTATGCATTGGATGCCTCGCTATAATGATTTAGCAGCACTTGTTTACTCTGCAAATAGTTCTGATGCTAATACTACAATTGTAGGCGGTAAAGTTCTTATGAAAGATAAAGAATTGCTTACTATTGACGAAGAAAAACTTCGCGCTGAAATGACGAAAGCTCAAGAATATTTTAGTATCTAATATTTAGTAATTAATATATTCATAACTATTAAATTATTTATAGGCTACTAATAAATTATATATAAGCTAATATAGTAATTAGCATACAAAGAAAACCACTCATGAGATTTCATAGAGTGGTTTTTTCTTTATATAGACTTAATTTTATTATATTACAACTATTAATTTTCTAATTATTTTATGGCTTTAACCAAAAACATAGGTACAGGAATATAGAATTCATCTTCCTCATTATAAATGCGAGGACCCACTGTAGGATCTATAGATACTGAACTAGCACCCATTTTAGTGAGTAGCTCCTTATCCCATTGAGGGCGTGTATAGGATGAAATTTCTAGCATATGGTATATTGTATGACAACGTTCTTTTAATTCATTACTAACGTGTTCATGTGCATGATGTACAGATTGTGGTAAATTATGATGATTGCGTGCATGTTCCGCATCATAGTTTAGAATTAATCCGCCAGGACGGATGACACGTAGCCATTCGGCGTAGGCTTTATCAGGATGAGGTAAATTCCATGTTACATTGCGTGCCACAACGATATCAAAGGTATTAGTATCAAAGTTAAGATTTTCTGCATCCATCACAGAAAATGTAGCATCAGAATTTAGTGATTCAGCCAGTTGGTTAGCTTCCTCAACCATATTTGGAGTAATATCAATACCATGTACTGTATGGCCTAATTCAGAAAGAATGATACTAAAAAATCCAGCGCCACAGCCAATATCTAAAATACGTAAAGAACGGTTAGAGTCAAAGATATGGCTCATCAACTCATCGCGCCAAAGCTTAAGTTTAGGACTTTCTAATTCTTTTGCACGTAAAGCACCAAAATCATGTGCTCGATCACTCCAATAAGATGTAATAAATTCTTTATCATCTTTTATAGTATGATTTTTTTCAAATATATCGTTCATTTTTTAGTTCTCCTCATTTTTATACCTTCTAATAGTATCATAAAATGAGAATTCTCTATACTGCAAAAATCACAGTACTCCAGAATAATTACTATTGAGTATGATATAATACATCTATGTTTTTATTTTATGAAAGGGCAGGACTATGATTTTACAGACGGGACAGCGTACAGATATTCCTGCCTTTTATGGGCAATGGTTAATTAACCGCGTTCATCAAGGATTTGTAGATGTACGGAATCCGTATAATCCGATACAGATAACACGGTATCCTATCAATCATGAGGTTGTAGATGGTATTGCGTTTTGTACAAAGAATCCGTTGCCTTTTATTCCGCTCTTACATGAAATAAATGATTATAGACAGTATTGGCATATGACTATAACTCCATATGGAGCAGATATAGAGATTAATGTACCACAAGTAGATTTAGTAATAGACGGATTTAAACAAATATCTATAAAACGTAATCCTCAATCCATGGTGTGGCGTTATGATCCTATTATTTTAACCCATAACTATACAGTTGATTTTCATTTTGAAAGCTTTTATAAAATGGCTAAGTCTCTAGAAGGCTACACAGATACCGTAGTTGTCAGTTTCATAGATATATTTGATAAGGTAGCTCAGAACTTTCCCGAAGGTTATAGACCGAGTTTAGATATTCAAACGAAGATCATTAAAGAATTAGTATCTATAGCTCAATCTCATCATATGATACTTAAAACCTGTGGAGAAGGGGCCGTTTTCAAAGAATTAGGTGTTAATACAGAGGGCTGTCTTACGCTAGACTGTTATGAACGTGCTTGGAACGTAAAATTAAAAGCACCGAAACGTACACCAGCTAGACCAGAGTGTAATTGTTATTTACATGGTGATATAGGTGCCTAT
>JAGZGB010000128.1 GCA_018367495.1 Veillonella sp.
GAACCTAATTTTTGCTCTAATTTCGCGATATCTGAATTTACTTTATCTGTGCACCAACTATGGATGGCTAATGCTACGATGGCTACTGAAAGCCCTGTTGCAGTGGCAACCAGCGCTTCGGATACGCCGCCTGTAATAACAGTAGGAGCACCAATATCTCCACCAACGGCTGCGAAGGAGCGGATCATGCCAACAACAGTACCCAAAAGGCCAAGTAATGGAGCCATTGTTACCATCATGCTAAGCCAGTTAAGACCACGTTTTAAACGTTCATCCATGTACCCTACCACATCATGTAAACGATTCTCTAAACCTTCCGCACTATATACAGACTCCACGATAGGAGACACAAATCGACTCAATGCATCATCACTATTTTTTATAGAATTCTCTAGAGTAGACCAATTATTACTATTACGGCCTGCATCAATGCTATCGGACAACTGCTGTAACTCATGATTGATGTTTCTGTACGTACGAATACGTTCAAATAAAATAGTACATGCTGCTAACATGAATAGTACAAGTGGATACATAACGAAACCACCTGCATTAAATAGGTGAATTGTATACTCCATCATAGCCTCCATATAATGTATAAAATTACGTGTTATTTAACAAAAAAATGGTCATCTATATTATTAGATTAACCACCAACATTGACATTATCCTATAAAGCATGTATAAGTACAATAACCCTATACCCCCTACCGTTATGATATTTCTATAGGATTCCATTCTAACCACATATTTCATCCACCTTAAATATACATCTATCCACCATATATAGACAACACTAAGTTATCGCATAAATAATTCATAAATATTACAAGAAATATAATAAAACCTTCTATAACAACTATGCTTAACAAGATAATTTCTTATATTTCATGGTATAAACCCATTACAATTCACTTTCCACCATCAAAAATCTTTTTGTATTTTTATGAGCTTATTATTACTCCATGAATATAATTTATTCACACATGAATAATACTTATACTCCAGACTATCCATATCTTTACGGTCTATTTATTACTCCTATAGCGCTCAATATATCTTATAAACTTATTAACTTATACTCAAACTATAAATATTACAATCTATATAAAAAGAGGACTAAGCCTTCATGGGCTCAGTCCTCTGATTATTCTCATTATAATAGCATAAATCCTTAAAGCAAATTATATGCCATGTATAGCTCTTATTTATTTTTTAGCTTTATCAGCTTTTGCCTTTTTATTTTCTTTTACCTTTTTAGGTTTTTCTTGTTTAACCTTTATTGGTTTTTTCGCATTAACAGCAGAACCTGCAGGTTTTACAAATGCATTATTAAGATTTGTTGCCACTTGTAATGCTACGTCCGCATTTGGCGTAGAAACAATGGATTGACCAGCTACCGTTACAGTGTCACCACTATACGATGCAGAACCTGGTGTCACTTGATTATTATGATACAATCGTGCCAATTTACCGGCCATGTAATAAGCACGCTCTTCGCCTGTGTAACGGCCACTACCTGCTGGAGTATAGATATTATCACCGTTTACGTACACAGTACCATTCGATACATTTACATGGTTCCCAGAATAGGCGTACATGCGAGAAATATTATTGTTCACCCGATCGGACAACTTTGGATGGTTGTTAGGTGCTACCACTTGTGAAAGCCCTTCACGGTAGTGTTCCCCCACTTTGTTGCGCAGTACTGCCATAGAACCAGCTGCACCACCCACATTGTATGGAGATTCACTTAAAATCTTAAAGCCTAACTCATCAGCAGCTTTTTCTTGACTCATCGTAAACACTTGATTAGATAAGTAGTTGCCTGCCACATTAGATAAAATAGCCGCACCTTCACTACCGCCAGCAGCAATGCCAACCGCTGTAGAAAGACCGATTTGCTTCTTAGCGCCATTAATAATATCTTTATGCTCACCATGAGAGATTTCATGAGCCATTACATAGGCTAATTGATCATCATCCAGTGTATCTAGAGCACCCTTGTTAATGGACATAACACGGCCAAGTGTGGCAAACGCATTAAACTCCTCATCAGGATTTGCATATACAACGTAAGAACGCTTTACACTAGGTGTAGCCTCTAATGTCTTCATGATTCGATTTACACGCTCTTGGGCTGCACTATCGTTTAAGTAACCAGTTTTCTCTTTTGTGCGCGCCAAACTCTCCTGTTGCCCCTCTGCAGAATTATCCATTTTATTTAATGCAGTAGATACGTAAGCCATAGCAATAGCACCACCAGCTAAGGATTGTACCGCAGCAGAAGCAGCATTGACAGAAGCCGTTTGCATCACAGTAGGTGCCATTGTCACTGCCATAGCAATAGATAAAGTAGCCGCTGTAAGTTTCTTATTCATTCTCTCAACCTCTCAAAATGATAAATATATCACTCATAATTTACATACTATCTATATAATATAGGTTTAGTGTAAATATAGAATGAATAATGGAACAATTATTCATCTATTATAAGATATTGCAAATTGTTATAGTTAATTCAAGCATTGCTGACTATTGATCTGTCGTTACTGGTTTAGCTGAAAGTACTATCGCTTCTTTACCATCTTTAGAAACAGCACCACCATGTGTATAGCCTACTACATCAAAGCCCGCCTCAGCACACTGCTCTGCGATGCTTTCATAATTTTCATTCTTACCACGCGTACATGTAGAAAGATGTACCGTAGTAACACCTTTTTTCTTAAAAGACTCAATCTTCTTAGCTAGATCCCCACCACTATGTGTGAACCCCACCAACTCAATATCCTCATCAGCATAACGCTCAAAGGAATCCGCTTTATTCATAAATGCTTTCAAACAACCGCCACAAGAACAGCGTTGCATTGTATCCTCATTTACGAGGACCGCAATTTTTTTAGACATAAAACCTCCTGTCAAAACATTGTACGCAATCATTATACCATAATCAATATAAAATAATGTGTCTCAGGATACATTACTTACAAGAAATACCCTGATGTACGCCATTATAAATCAGGGTGTTATATTACATAATAGCTTCTTCGCGTCCAAATTTACCGTTTTTGTATTCCCCATAAGCGAGGAGAAGCTCTGTTTTATTTGTCATAACAAATGACCCTTGTTTTACCACTGGTTCATTGAGGGGTTCTCCATGTTGTTTCGGGAATCCCAGATTCTCGTGGTCTCCATCAGAGCCGTC
>JAGZGB010000129.1 GCA_018367495.1 Veillonella sp.
GGGCGCTATCCAAGCAGCTAAATCCGCAGGCAAAACAATCTTCATCGTAGGCTTCGACGGTACTGCTGACGCAGACAAAGCTGTTAAAGACGGCACATTAGCTGCAACAATTGCTCAACAACCAGACCAAATGGGTAAAATCGCTATCGATACAGCTCAAAAAATTATCAAAGGAGAAGCTGTAGAAGCTAAAATCCCTGTAGATCTTAAAGTTGTTACAAAATAATTGTAAATAGAAACTGGGTACAAAAAAGAGTCGCATCTTAAAGATGCGACTCTTTTTATTTTGGCTCTTGTTCCAAAAATTCTTTGAAAAATGTAATGAATTTTGGTAATTACAATGTTTTCTTAAAGAATATAGTAGTATGCACTTTCCCTGGCAGTTGTACTCGCTTATATTCTTTAAACCCAAAGCCTTCATACATCTTGGCAAGCCACGGATGTTCTGCGGCAGTACCAAGTGTTACGGCTGGTGTTTTATATACATTGCGGAGTAAGTCTTCTGCTTCGGCAAGGACTTCACGAGCATAGCCCTTTCCTTTATGTTCAGGGGCCGTTACAAAGTGCGCAATATGCGGGTATACATCTGGTGTAGCCTTTGGAATCCAAGGCATGCGGAATGAAATAGAGCATACCAAGGAACCATCTACGTAGAGGCCATATACTGGATATTTTAAAATCCATGCACGAGACTCTTCTTGGCTAAAGTTGATGGCATCAAAGGAGATAGGATAGTTCTTATTCTCTGCATATCCCGCAATCAACACCTCGTGATACTCAGCCGCATCATCTACAGTTAATTGTCTAAATTCTTTCATTATGTACCTCGTTTATAAAGCTGCGCTATCAAGAGGCAATTCACTATCGAGTGTAAGGTAACGGTTCAAGAATTTACGTGTTCGTTCTTCTTTTGGATGTTCAAGAACAACCTTAGGGTCACCTTGTTCTACGATAACGCCGCCTTCCATGAAGACCACTTGGTCAGCTACTTCTTTTGCAAAGCCAATTTCGTGAGTTACGATAATCATCGTTACTTCTAGCTCTTTAGCAATTTTACGGATAACCGCCAATACTTCCCCTACGAGCTCTGGGTCGAGAGCTGAGGTAGGTTCGTCAAATAAGATAACCTCTGGGTCCATCGCAAGGGCACGAGCGATGCCGATACGTTGTTGTTGACCACCTGAAAGTTGTACAGGATAGTAATCATCATAGCCTTCCATGCCTACTTCCTTGAGGAAGCGTTGAGCGATTTCACGGGCTTCAGATTTTTTCATCTTCTTAACCGTTACAAGGCCTTCCATGATGTTTTCAATAACTGTCTTATTAGAAAACAAATTATAAGATTGGAACACCATGGATGTATTGCGGCGTACGTTTAAGATTTCCTTGTTAGATGCTTTATGTAAGTCTACGGAAATATCGTTTAATTGCATCGTCCCAGCATCGGCCTTTTCAAGGAAGTTCAATGTTCTAAGGAACGTCGTCTTACCGCTGCCAGATGGGCCAAGGATAACTGTTACAGACCCTGTTGGCACGTGTAGGTCGATGCCCTTTAAAATTTCACGGTTCCCGAAGGATTTGTGAACTTGTTTAATATCTATCATAATGCATTACCTCGTTTATACTTGCTTGCATAGACTTCTAAACGATGGAAGATAAATTCAAAGACAATCCCCATCACCCAGAATAGACCGGCCACCACGATGTAGGCCTCAAAATACTGCGAATTTTCCTCTGTATATAACTTTGCAGCGCCAAATAATTCAATAACCGTAATGACAAATACGATGCTCGTACTCTTCATGGTGTTAAGGAATTGGTTTGTAAATAGTGGCAACGCAAAGACTGTCGCTTGCGGCAATACGATGCGACGAAACGCTTGGAACCAAGTCATACCGATGGCTTGAGCCGCTTCCATTTGACCTTTCGGTACAGATTGCAAGGCAGCCCGGAAGATTTCACTCAAATAGGCTCCTGTATGCAAGGTTAAGCCTACAACGGCTACGAATGTAGCTGGCACCTTTTCAAAAGGCACATGTACCCCTGTTTGATCCTCTAAGGCGAGGAAAAGAATTGGTAAGCCATAGTACACAAGGTATAAGAGAACCATGTTCGGAATACTACGGCACAACAATACGTACAAGTAGCTGAGCTGACTGAGCACAGCTACTTTATTTTGTTGTAGCACGCAACTTAATAACCCTAGGATTGTACCAAAACCAACGCTGAGGAAGGTAATCATGAGGGTTACTTTCACATAAGGAATGACCGCAAAGAAGGTGCCATAAATATAGGTTGAATCAATAATATGTCCCATACGCCCCTACTCCTCACTGATCAAAATGCGTTGCGTTTCCTTGCCCGCAACGGTAAAACGTTTTTCAAGCAATCGGCCCAAGAGGGACACGATGATAATTAATATGCCATAAATGATGGCTGCGTCTACGAATAACTCAAGATAACGTTGGCTATTGCCGCCCATGAGGTCCGCCTTACGCATCATATCGACAACGCCGACGTTAAAAATGAGGGCTGTCCCTTTCAACATGCCGATAACGAGGTTCGTCAACGGTGGAATGCTCATGGTGAAAGCCTGCGGCAAGATGATGCGCACATAGCTTTGGAACTCAGTCATACCAAGGCTTTTAGCGGCTTCCTTCTCACCAGGCGCCACCGCATCGATACTGGAGCGCATGATTTCGGCACTATACGCTGCGATATGTAAAGTAAACACGGCGTATACGAATACAAGGCCCGGCACATTTTTCATGTTAAGCCCCATATGGGACATGATTTCTGGCACACCAAAGTAAATGAGGAAGAGTTGTACCAAGAACGGCGTGCCCCGCATGAAGGAGATAAATACAATAAATAATTGGTTTAATACTGGCACCTTCTTGAGGCGAATGATGGCTATAATAGAGCCTAATATAACACCTAAGATGGCAGAAATAACGGTGATGAGCACCGTTACGTGAACATAATTCAAGAGCTGTGGAAACGCTTGGATCATGTAGGACACATCAAAATACTTGCCCACAGTAGCACCTCGTTTCTATACATAATAGAATAAGGCCGCCAAGGCGGCCTATTCGTTATTTTTGTGTTGGATCGAATGTGTAATCCCCACCAAGATATTGTTCAGAAAGTTTTTTCAA
>JAGZGB010000130.1 GCA_018367495.1 Veillonella sp.
TGGTTGGTCCACGATGATGAAGAAGAACCATAAACTCATGATGATAACAATGTTATATAGCGTAGACGTAACAAGGGTGATGCCAATCCGTTTGATGCGATTAATGATTTCACCGATGTAGTGTTCACCAGGCGATGTGAAATACAAGGCAATCATGGAGTACAGCCATAGGTACGATATATTTTCCGTAGCCAGTTCAATACCCCGCACATAGCTGTAGCTTTCGTGAATCATATAAAGGCCAACGCTGATTCCGATACTTACTAAGGTATATAAAATGGAAAACTTTCTGGTTCTCATGTTTAATGGCAAATTTCATAGATGTTCTCTCCCTCTATAAATATAAATACACCTCTTATTATTAGTATACCTGTTCTCTGGTGAAAGCCCTGTGAGGTTTTACAGGCTTTTAAATATCCTTTACAATAACACTAAGAACTAGTTTTCAAAGAAAAGAGGTTATCATATGGAATTCTCTTATTTTTTACCCGTAAATATCCAATTTGGTTGGAATAAAGTAGATAATGTTGCTGAGTTTGCTGCAGCGTATGGCAAGAAAGCCCTAATTGTAACTGGTCGTACTAGTGCTAAAAGATCTGGTCTTTATGATAGAGTTGTAGCAACGCTTGATGCGGTTCATATCGGTCATGTATTGTTTGATCAAGTGGATGCTAATCCATTGACTACAACTGCTTTAGATGGCGCTGCTTTAGCTCAATCTGAAGAATGTGATATAGTTATTGCTATCGGCGGTGGTTCCATCATGGACTGTGCCAAAGGGATTGCCTTTATGGCGGTGAATGAAGGCGATATTAACGACTATATTTTCAACCGTAAAACAAGTGATAATGCATTGCCTCTTATCGTAATTCCTACAACCTGTGGCACAGGATCTGAAGGTAATGGTTTTGGTGTTCTTACTAATCCTGAAACAGGTGATAAGAAATCCTTACGCTGCAATGCTATTGTGCCAAAGGTTTCTATTGTAGACCCTGCTGTAATGGGTACAATGCCACCTCATGTATTGGCATCTGTAGGCTTTGATGCACTATGCCACAACATCGAGGCGTACACATCCAAAACGGCACAACCTTTCACCGATGCGTTAGCTCATTATGCAGTGACATTATTAGCACAATACCTTGTACCACTATATAAACATGTGAAAGCAACAGCGGAAGGCAAACCAGCTGTTCTCAATGAAATTCAGCTTACAAAAGCTTGGGAGTCCGTTACCTTAGCTAGCACAATTGGGGGTATGGTTATTAACACAGCTGGTGTAACATTAGCACATGGTATGGAACACCCTGCTAGTGGTCTTAAGGATATTACCCATGGTGTAGGCCTTGCTGTTATAGAACCTGTTGCAGTGGACTATACTTGGAGTGCTAACCCTGATAAATTTGGTGCCTTAGCTCGGATATTTAACCACGGAGATGGTTCCGAACTAGGCGAAGCATTACGCCTAATCGTACATGACCTAGACCTTACTACAAATCTTACAGAATTGGGCTTTACGAAAAAAGATATTCCATGGCTCGTAGATAATGTATACGTTGTCGCTACAGGTAATATTGCTAATACAGTGGCTGAAATAAGCCGTGAAGATATTGAAGTATTGTATAAGAAAATGTTCTAAGTGTTGTCATCATATAATTCTACTAAAAATTATAGGCTATATGTATTTGTAGATGATGGTAATACTAAAAGACCTCATTTTGTGGAACTTTTAATCAGTAATGATGGGATACGAGCTGTGTTTTATCAATCTAAGTAATTTGAGTAGGTATTGTTGTGGAGATCGTAAACATTTTGCCAATCTATACGATTATCGACATGATTGAAACTGCTAAAAACGTATGGTCTGACGCGTCTGTATGTGCTATGGTTGACCATGATCTTCAAGGCAAATTGGACGACTCCAGTGGCGACGATATGCCACAATTCCAAGGTGCTTAATTTTGGTAACTAGCTAAACTTAAGAAAATACTTAATTATATAACTCAAATAAAAGGTTATCCTGTAAGGGATAACCTTTTTGTTTGCAATAAATATTTACTTCTAGAGTGAAAGCCAATAAACCTCACATTACTAGATATGTATTTTGTGTTATACTTTCATATAGAATAATATCGAATTAATAGAAGGCTAGTTGGCACATTGAATGCGGACTAGAGATTAGAATGAAAGATAAGTCAGTATTACCAATTGAGGAGCAATTAAATAGATTTCTTCAACCAAAATGCTTAATCCCTGGGGGTCTAGGCTTGTGGGAGGAGTATTTCCGAAAGATTTGTACTGCTTGGGGCGAGATTAGTGGTGAAATTCGACCTCAGCATATCATATTTTCTGCTGATAATGGTTGTAATATGGAAGGCTATGTAGGTTATAACTATGAGGTAACACAAAAGCAGTCGCGTAATATGCTCTTGGGTCGTTCGTCGGCTACACAGTTTTGTAACTTTAACAATATTCCTTATGAAGTTGTGGATGTAGGAATTGCCTCAGATGATGGAATCGGAGTGGATTGCAAGGTCGCAAAGGGGACAAAGAATATATTAAACCACCCTGCTATGACTGAGGCTGAATTTAATAGTGCCTTTCAATCTGGCTATGAACGAGTTGAACATTATGTAAAGCAAGGGATAAATCTTTTTTCCTTTGGTGAAATGGGACTTGGTAATACGACTACTTCTGCCTGTGTGTTGTCTGCCTTAACTGGAGCTAATCCCACTGAAACAGTAGGACCCGGTTCTTGGCCGAATAAACCAGATTTGATGAAACGAAAAATTGATTTTGTGTGCGCTGTATTAGATAAGCATAAAACTAGTATCGTTTCTGACAGTGAAGTTGAAAGAGTTCGTAAAATCGTAGCCCATGTAGGGGGCTTTGATATTGCTGCTATTCTTGGAGCTATGTTAGCTTGTGTAGATTTTAAAAAGCCCTTTGTTATTGATGGCTTTATTACAGCTGTAGCAGCAGCTGGTGCAGTACATATGAATGATCGTGTTAAAGATTATGCATTGCCATCTCATAACTCTCGAGAAAAAGGCACAGAGCTAGCTTTAGCAGAGGTAGATATTACACAAGACATGGTTCCTATTCAAGCCCAC
>JAGZGB010000131.1 GCA_018367495.1 Veillonella sp.
CTTCAAGAATCTCCACAAAAACGTGGTGTATGTACTCGTGTGTACACAGCTACTCCAAAGAAACCAAACTCCGCGCTTCGTAAAGTTGCCCGTGTACGTTTGACAAACGCTATTGAAGTAACTGCTTACATTCCAGGCATTGGTCACAATTTACAAGAACACAGTGTTGTACTTATCAGAGGCGGTCGTGTAAAAGACCTTCCAGGTGTGCGTTATCACATCGTTCGTGGTGCATTGGATACAGCTGGCGTACAAAATCGTATGCAAAGTCGTTCCAAATACGGCGCGAAAAAAGCTAAAAAATAATTTTAGCCATTAAACGAAATTAACACACATCAATATAAAGGAGGAATTGAACATGCCAAGAAAAGGCCCTGTTCCGAAACGTGATGTACTTCCAGATCCGGTGTACAACAGCAAATTAGTAACACGTTTCATTAACAAAGTTATGTACGATGGCAAAAAAGGCATTGCTGAAACTATCGTATATGATGCATTTGAAATTATTCGTTCCAAAATGGGTCAAGACCCAATGGAAGTTTTTGATCAAGCATTGAAAAATGTTATGCCTGTACTTGAAGTACGTGCTCGCCGTATCGGTGGTGCGAACTACCAAGTGCCAGTTGAAGTTCGTGCTGATCGCCGTCAAACCCTCGGTATTCGTTGGGTTGTAAACTACGCTCGTCTTCGTGGTGAACGCACTATGAAAGAACGCTTAGCAGGCGAATTGATGGACGCTTTCAACAATGCAGGCGCTGCAATCAAGAAAAAAGAAGATACTCATAAAATGGCAGAAGCTAATAAAGCATTTGCTCATTATCGTTGGTAATAAGAGGTGACAACTGTGGCAAGAGAGTTTTCCCTAGCAAAAACTCGTAATATCGGTATCATGGCTCACATCGATGCTGGTAAAACAACAACTACAGAACGTATCCTCTACTATACAGGTATTGTTCACAAAATCGGCGAAGTACATGAAGGTGCTGCTACGATGGACTGGATGGCGCAAGAACAAGAACGTGGTATCACAATCACTTCTGCGGCGACAACATGTCACTGGAAAGATCATCGTATCAATATCATCGATACTCCTGGTCACGTTGACTTTACTGTAGAAGTAGAACGTTCTCTACGTGTACTTGATGGCTCCGTAGCGGTGTTCAGTGCTAAAGGTGGCGTTGAACCTCAATCCGAAACAGTATGGCGTCAAGCATCTAACTACGGCGTACCTCGTATCGCTTATGTAAATAAGATGGATACAGTAGGTGCTGACTTCTTCAACGTAGTTGATATGATGAAATCCCGTTTGGGTGCAAATTCCGTAGCTATCCAAGTGCCAATCGGCGCTGAAGATACTTTCGAAGGCATCATCGATTTGATGACTATGAAAGCGGAAATTTACAAATCCGATGACGGTAAAGAATATGAAATCACTGATATCCCAGCAGAATATCAAGAGGTAGCTGAAGCTCGTCGCGAAATGATGATCGATGCTATCGCTGAAACTGATGACGATATTATGATGAAATATTTGGAAGGTGAAGAAATCTCCATTGAAGAATTGAAAGCAGCATTGCGTAAAGCAGTTATTGCTAACCAATTGTTCCCAGTTCTTTGTGGTTCTTCCTACAAAAACAAAGGTGTACAAATGTTGTTGGACGCTGTTGTAGATTACATGCCAGCTCCTATCGACATTCCAGCTATTAAAGGTACCGTTCCTGGTACTGAAGAAGAAACTACTCGTCCTTCTTCCGATGATGAACCATTCTCCGCATTGGCATTCAAAATCATGGCTGACCCTTATGTTGGTAAATTAGCGTTCTTCCGTGTGTACTCCGGTACATTGGAATCCGGTTCCTACGTTTTCAACTCCACAAAAGGTAAGAAAGAACGTATCGGCCGTATTCTTCAAATGCACGCTAACACTCGTAAAGAAATCGACATGGTTTACGCTGGCGACATCGCTGCAGCTGTAGGCTTGAAAGATACTACTACTGGTGATACTCTTTGTGATGAAAAGAATCCTGTAATTCTTGAATCCATGGAATTCCCTGAACCAGTTATCTCCGTTGCTGTTGAACCTAAAACAAAAGCTGACCAAGAAAAAATGGGTACAGCTCTTGCTCGTTTGGCAGAAGAAGATCCTACTTTCAAAGTTCGTACTGATGAAGAAACAGGTCAAACTATTATCTCCGGTATGGGCGAACTTCACTTGGATATCATCGTCGACCGTATGAACCGTGAATTCAAAGTAGAATGTAACGTAGGTAAACCTCAAGTAGCTTATCGCGAAACTATCCGTAAAGCTGTTAAAGCTGAAGGTAAATTCGTTCGTCAATCTGGTGGTCGTGGTCAATATGGTCACTGCTGGTTGGAATTAATTCCTCAAGAACCAGGTGCTGGCTTCGAATTTGAAAATAAGGTCGTAGGTGGTGCAATTCCTCGTGAATACATCGGACCTGTTGAAAATGGTGTTAAAGAAGCTATGGAATCCGGTGTTATCGCTGGTTATCCAATGGTTGACATCAAAGTTATCGTATTTGACGGCTCCTACCATGACGTTGACTCCAACGAAATGGCCTTCAAAATCGCTGGTTCCATGGGCTTTAAAGAAGGTGCTCGCAAAGCAGACCCTGCATTGCTTGAACCATACATGTCCGTAGAAGTAGACGTTCCTGAAGAATACATGGGCGACGTTATCGGTGACTTGAACTCTCGTCGTGGTCGCATGGACGGCATGGAAGCTCGTAATGGTAACCAACATATCAAAGCATATGTTCCATTGAGCGAAATGTTCGGTTACGCAACTGACCTTCGTTCCAAAACTCAAGGTCGCGGTAACTACTCCATGACATTCGATCATTACGAAGAAGTTCCTAAGAAAATTGCTGAAGAAATTCAAGCAAAGAAAAACGGTTAATCTTACATTAGATTAATAGAATTACTATTTTCCTCGGAGGATAATTTAAAATGGCAAAAGAAAAATTTGAACGTACGAAACCGCATGTTAACATCGGTACAATCGGTCACGTTGACCATGGTAAAACTACTTTGAC
>JAGZGB010000132.1 GCA_018367495.1 Veillonella sp.
AACTGCCATTGTAGGATCTAAAGAAACCAAAGAACCACCAGCAGATTTAGCAAGCCATTCCAAGAAACCTACATTTTTAAGGCCAGAAGCCATAGGTACAAGTGTAGCGAACCAAGTCAAAACATTCCATGCTGGTTTGTTAGCAAGGAAATCTTGCCAAGTCATAATCTTAGTGAAAATCATCAAGATAATAACGATCAAAGCTGTTGTTGTAGGATTTACTTTGAATGTAGAAGCACCAATCCACAACACAAGAGCCAATACAGAAATTAAGGCCATGAAGATTTCACTGCGTGTCATAGATCCTAATTTCTTATATTCATCTTTTGCCCACGCTGCAATTTCAGGGGAACCTTTTACCTCTGGTTTGCAGAATACATAGGTCAACAATGGAGTGATGATAAACAAGATAAGGCCAACTGGCAAGAATGCCAAGAACCATGTACCCCAGTTCGCCGCTACGATACCAGATTTAGCAGACAATTCTAGAGCCAATGGGTTTGGCGCTGCACCAGTCAAGAAGATAGAGCTAGATACACATGTAGTTGCCAACGCTACCCAGTTCAAATAGGAACCAATTTTACGAGGGTTCTTATCTGGATAGGAATCAAACATCGGACAAATACTAGATACGATTGGATAAATCGTACCACCAGAACGAGCTGCATTACTTGGGATGAACGGCGCCAATACAAGATCAGTAATAGCAATGGCATAACCAAGACCTAAGGAAGACTTACCAAGCTTTGCTACGAGGAATAAAGCAATACGGCGGCCAAGGCCAGAGTTTTCATAACCAATACCAATCATGAAAGCGGCAAAGATCAACCACACTATGGCATTAGAGAAACCACTAAGGCCCCAGCTGATAGCTTGCGCATCAGTAATCGCCTTAGCGACACCGGTTGCTTTATCTACTACAGGGGCAGGACCAACTTTGAATAACATAGATACGGTAACTGCAATGATACCGATAAAAGCTGGTGGCATTGGTTCTAAAATCAAGCCTACCACGAGGCCAGCGAAAATACTTACATAAATCCAAGAATTTGCGCTAAGACCTTCAGGAGCACCGATGAGCCATACGAGAATAGCTACTACAAGCGGTGCAAATAATTTCCAATTCAATTTCATTAGAAACTCTCCTTACTACTTCAAAACAAAAATTACAAAAAAATGCCTATTTAGTATATCAAAAATTTTAATAAGATGATATAAACTCAATCATAATACTTATTAATTGATAATAAACTTTTAGTAATAAATTTCATTCTACTAGTAGTAGAAAACGGTACCATTGTTGAACAAGGGACACATAACGAACTCATTGAACGCGGTGGTCACTACAAAGAACTATACGAAAACTATGCTGCGGGCATGAGCGTATAGAAGAATTTGCAATTTATCCAAGTCTCCTATTAGTGCATAAGCAATAAAAGCGATACCTATTCTTTCTCTCAAAAGAGAAATAAATAGGTATCGCTTTCATATTTTTATTTATCTATAATCATACCACCAGTAGCTTTTAAATCTTCATACACCTTATATCCAGCTTTAAGGTGTTCAATTTGGTTATCAGGAACTACATAGTCAAATTTGTATTTATCACCTTGTAGACGAATAATAGGATTAGAACCTTCAATTAGTATTTTTATACCAGGAGCTAGTTTTTCAAAGGGTACATCAAGGAACTCATATTTCCCGCCCATAACAATTTGAGTACTTTTGCCACCGCCAGATTGACCAGCAAAACTGTTAATTTCATAATCCCATCGATTTTGATCAGTTGAGAAAATAATCTTATCCCAAAATACCCAATCAATTCCATCTGAAAAATTAACAATTTTAATTCGTTCATTAATAAAATTATCTTTGCTAATCGCATACCAATATACTGCATCTTGTGGAGGTATTTGCTCACCCCAAGGTTTGTAAATAACACTTTTCTCAACCTTATCCTCATATTGTGGAACCTGAGAAAGAATTGATACGATTTCATTAGATTTTTCTTTTTTTTGCTCAACTGTAACTACTGTAGAATTATTGGAAGTAATACTATCATCTGCTTTATTTGTCAGTGCAATTCCAATAAAAAATAAGATCAACATAACTATAGTTGATAAAAATACCTTTTTACGATTTGGATTTTGTTCATTTTTAGGAAAAACACGTTTTGGTGAAATTATACCTATAACGAAAAACAAAATAATAAATAAAAATATTAAAGCTACAACTACAGAGTACATAAATATCCCCTTTCTTTATAACCCCTCATACAAACTTCACATTAATTTCATTTTACGTCAATTCATATATATTTATCAATAAATAATTCATAAAACTTTCATAAAACTTCCTATCTAAACCAAAAAGAACCACTGATAAACGCTAACTTATCAGTGGTTCTTTTATTTGTACACATAATTAATATATATCTCTATTAATTATTCACCTTTTGGTACGAACCATAGGCCGTTGTTATTTTTTTCCATGTAGTCTTTGAATTCTTGAGAATGGTAAGCTGCTACAAGGTCTTTTGCCCATTGTGCATCTTTATTTTTCTCGTTAACTACAACTTGTAACAACCATTGTGGCAAAACATCTTCATTTGCCAAGGCAGATTTAGGATCAATTTTTGCATTATAGATAATAGCACCTGTAATAACGATATAATCAAAATCAGTACGTACAGAAGGAATTGTAAGGGATTTCATTTCTGTAAATTTAAGATGTTTAGGATTTTCAATAATGTCTGCTTGTGTTACTGTCGCTAAATCTTTATTTGGATCAAGTTTAATCCAACCGATTTTTTGCAATAATGCATAAGCACGAGCCATGTTGGACGCATCATTAGGTACTGCAATAGTGTCGCCATCTGCCACTTGATCGAGAGATGTTTTAGAACCACTAAAGATACCTGCTGGTACTGTTGGAATTGGTGTTAATGCTACAAGATGACCATTTTGTTTTTCGTTAAAGTTTTTCATGTATGCTGTATGTTGTTCAACGTTAAAGTCAACCTCACCATCACTTAAC
>JAGZGB010000007.1 GCA_018367495.1 Veillonella sp.
TGATTAAATAATTCAATTGCTTTTCTTTTAAATTCATAACTATATCTCATGAAAATACCCCCTTTACTGGTTGTCCAGTAAAGGGGGTACATATCAGAACTTACTACCTTTTCTATTTCTATATATGTATATAGCTATACCCCATAATCAATTTGATAGACGATAATAATTTACTGTATTATCTATAACTATATCACTATTGAGTAGCTTTATTTCAGAACTACATTGGTAGCCCCTGCACCACCTTCGTCATAGCCAGCCGTTTCAAAATGAGCTACATGCGGTAAGGTACGCAGATATTGATGTACACCTTCTCGTAATGCGCCAGTCCCCTTACCGTGAATAATGCGCACTTGATTAACACCACCAAGTAAAGCTTGGTCAATAAATCTACCAACAGAAACTGTCGCTTCATCTACCGTTTGTCCAAGAATATTGATTTCAGTACGAACCTCTTTTTGGCGTTGTACGGCAGAGCCCCCCATACGCTTTCTAGTCTTAGGCATAGCTGCTTTTTGTTCCCGTTCAAGCTTATTTCCTTCTTCACGTGTAGTAGATTGTAATTCGCTAACCTTTACAGTAGCTGTTAGTCCATTAATATCTACATTCACACGATTGCCATTGATAGCTAATACGGTACCTAATGAGCGTAAAGATGTAACATATACTGCTTGGCCTACCTTAATAGTATCTGCAGTCAAAGATTTACGATCATCATCTACTGGAGATTCTGGTATATGTACATTAGAGATACCCTTACGTGCAGCATTAATAGCAGATTGACGCTTATCCTTATTTGTTTCAGAGAATTGTGATTTCAATTGCTTGATAATCGCTTCCCCTTCGACGCGTAAGCTACGTTTCATAGATTCTGCATCAGCTTGTGCTTTGGTTAAGATTTGTTTACGCTTTTCGTTAAACTGTTTCTTTTCCTTCTCTAATTGACCACGCATGCGACGTGTTTCGTCCAGCTCTTTCTTTAAGGCTCTTTCCCGTTCAGATGCCTTACGAAGTTGCTCATTCAAATCTGAAAGGACTTCTTCCATTTCATGGCTACCAAATTGAGATTTATACTCTGCAGCGCGCGTTACGATATCTTTTGGCAAACCTAAACGGGCCGCAATACTCAACGCATGGCTACTACCAGCTACACCGATATGAAGTCGATATGTTGGTTTTAAGGTGCGCTCATCAAATTCTACATGGCCGTTTTCGATTCCTTCTGTATGGTATGCATAGTTTTTAAGCTCATTATAATGGGTACTTACCATCATAAGGGCACCTTTTTTACGGAAGAACTCGAGGATAGATACAGCAAGTGCACTACCTTCCTCTGGATCTGTACCGGATCCAAGCTCATCCAGCAATACCAAGTCATTTGGGCCACAATGTTTAATAATGGAAATAACTTGTGTCATATGAGCAGAGAACGTACTAAGGCTAGCCTCAATACTTTGTTCATCCCCAATATCGGCAAAGATATTTTGGAATATAGGCAACATTGAGCCGTGGTCTGCAGGGATAAATAGACCACATTGGTTCATTAAACTCAATAACCCTAATGTTTTAAGGGAGACTGTTTTACCGCCTGTATTAGAACCAGTAATCAATAAAATACGGTACGATGTACCTAATTGAATATTTGTAGGCACTACCACATTCGGTGGGATTAATGGGTGCCGAGCTCTCATGAGATTGACAGTTCTATCAGTACTCAAGATGGCCGGTACACCCTTATAAGAAATAGCAAGGCTCGCCTTACCATATACAAATTCGATATGGGATACCTTTTCACAAGCATCCATCAAATCATTACTATGTTGTTTTACAAGAGCTGATAATTCACGGTAAATGCGCAATATCTCTTGCTCTTCACCAATCAATGCCTCTTGTAATTCATTATTTAGATTCACCAAGCGCATCGGTTCAATATATAAGGTTTGACCCGTTGCAGAACGGTCGTGAATAAGACCATCAAAATATTGGCGATATTCCTGTTTTACAGGGATTACATAGCGATTATTACGCTGCGTAATGATTGTTTCTTGGAAATACTTCTGATTATCCTTATCGTGTAAGATAGCTTGAATATCATTTTTAATCTTTTCACGAGTTTTAATAATCGTATTTCTTAGGCTCGCCAACTTAGGAGATGCTGTATCAAGTAATTCCCCTTTTTCATCAAAGACGCGTTTAAATCGATTTTCAATGCGATCTGTATTTGGCATATCCTGTACCCATAAGGATAGCAAAGGATATTCCATATATTTCGTTCTAAAGAACTTTGTCATTCGCTTATAAGCACCAATGGTTAAATAAATATCCCACAATGCTTCACGAGTAAGGACAAAGTCTTTACGACTCTTCTTACAGGACTCACGAATATCTCGCGTACCGCCTAACGGTTGTTCTACCTCAGTTTGCAAAGAACGCATGGCTTCTGCCGTTTCATCAAGGTTCTCTTGAATGGCTTTAGCATCTGTCATAGGTTCGATGTGCATGGCTAATTCTTTAGCAATGGTAGAACTACAATGTTGTTGTAATTGTTCTTTTATATGGTGAAAGTCTAATACATCTTCGTTAAACAATGTACTACCTCTTTTATAAAATACCTCTAAAATAGTGGCCCCTTGTAATAGGTGTATCATCCTTGCCTACACTTTTAGGAGGAGCCTCTTTTGTTCCATTTTGAATGGATACATAATCTGCTACGATAGTACGCAATCTCTTTGGATTCATATGACGTCCATCGATGCGCAAAATATGTAGCCCTTTTCGATGTAACTCTGGCACATACGCGCGCATATCCATTTCATGACTGTTCATGATGTGCATACGGCAATACGGATCCGTACGAAGTGGGAACACTTCCCCTTTACGGTCCTTTAATGCGTAATCTTCCTTTACACACGGCATAGGGCAATTTTCTTTTTTACCAGTCCCTACAAAGCTAGCGATGGCACAGTATTCAGAAATCATCATTTCCGTGTAACCATGTACCATTATTTCTAATGGCAAATTAGTAGATTTTTGCAAGTTAACAAGTTGTGCCAAGGTTAACTCTAATGATGGTGCTATACTACTCATATTAAAGTCTTGCCATACTTGTAGTGCAGAGCCGTTAAATATGTTAAGACCTGTATCAGCTTCAATAGCACCTGTATACCCTAAGTCACGAAGCCACAATAAGGCTTGAGGGACGTGAATAGAAATGCTATCTGGTTTCCCCTCAACTATGGCCTTAAGGGTATTCATATACGCCTTTACTTCATCATCTTTCACAACCCGAGGGGTAGCAAATACACAAAGTACATTATGGTCTTTGCAAAGCTTAGCTACCTGTTCGTAGATGCTAAGTTCATAAGGCTTACGTTGTAAACGGTCACCACCGAAGATAATCTTCTTAGCGCCCCCTTCAATAGCTGCTTTTACAGCCTCTAGCTCATCAACGCGAGCACTCACCATAGGCTCAGAATATTGAACCTTACCCTTAGCAACCATAGATGACATATCTTGAGGCTCTACAGCCAGCTCAGCCCAAGCCGTTTCATGGTCTGTAATCAATAAGTTTTCTAGTGCTTCTACAGCATCTCGGCGCAATGCATTTAACACACTAGCTGGCCACATATAAGGCCCGTCAGGAATAGACATAGAGCCAAGCGTAAACAATGTATTGCCTAATCTACCTACTTGGTCTGTAACCTTCTCTAATGTAGTCGGTTTATTATTAGCATAAACAGGTTCAAACTCATTAGATACAGTCACAGTACGGCCATCATTTAATACAAAGGTAAGGTCTGTGCACGGTTGTTCTCGGTCTGTATTAATAGATAGATAACCATGTACCTCTAATTTAGCAGTGAAATCTTGTAAGCCTCGTTGCTTTTGAGATTTTGGCGTAGATGCTAAAAATACTTGCCCCGCTGCAAACCCTTCATCAGGTTTGCCTACAAAATGCTTTTCATCCACTAGAGACCAGTTCTGATCGATTTGATAATACGTAATACTACCAGAATCTTGCATTACCTTTAAAAGTGATCCTTTTTCAATCGGTTCTGTTAGGAATAAATGAACTTGTCCCTTTTTGACCTCTGCTTTACCAATTAATTTGCCTTGATTATTTGGAGCTACAACAGTCATCATAGATTTCCCTACATGGTCTGTTAAGTAATCTGTAGAGAAGCCACGATTAAACCCAGACGCCAATGCATCGGCATCAGCAGCATCCATATGAGCCGTATCTAAAATATGACGATAGGTCCCAATGACTTGGCGCACATAGGAAACCTTTTTCATACGCCCTTCTACCTTAAAGGACGTAACACCAGCAGCTACGAGCTCATTCATATGCTCACTATAGTTAAGATCCTTTGGACTTAGTAAATAGGCTTCGTGTTTAGGTAGCAAACTAGTACCAGAAGAATCCAATAGTTCATAAGGCAAACGACAAGGTTGTGCGCAAGCACCACGGTTACCACTACGACCACCGATAAAGGAACTCATCAAGCATTGACCAGAATAGCACACACATAAGGCACCATGTACAAAGACTTCGATTTCAGCTGTACAGTTTTTACAAATATGTTCAATTTCAAAGAGACTCAATTCACGAGCCAATACAACACGGGTAAAACCGAGGCTTTCATAAAAACGAACAGCATCTAATGTAGCAGCCGTCATCTGCGTACTACCATGCAAGTGAAGTTTAGGAGCCACTCGTTGTGCCAATTTAGCAACTGCTAAATCTTGAACGATAATAGCATCCACACCGATGCGCTCTAAGTCCTTTAAATACGCCTCGAGATCCTTTAATTCGGAATCACCTATGAGGATATTTACGGTTACATATACGGACACATCTAAAATATGAGCCAAACGAATAGCCTCAGCCAGTTCTTCAATGCCAAAGTTTGCTGCATGAGCACGGGCATTAAAGCCTTTACCGCCAAGATAAATAGCATCAGCTCCAGATTCTAAAGCGGCTATAAAGTTTTCCATCGTACCGGCAGGAGCCAATAATTCCATGGATAATCCTTTCTACCTAACTAAAGGTATAACTATAGTACTAAAAGGGTTTACCATATGGTAAACCCTTTCAATATACTGCTTGAGATTAACGTAATCTGCAGTTAATTTCTGCTAATGCATCGATAATAGCTTGAATGTTACCATCAATATCTTCATCATTCAACGTGCCTTCCATAGAGCGGAATTGCAAGTTGTATGCAAGACTGCGGTAACCAGCTTCGATATGTTCACCTTCGTAAACGTCGAAGATAGATGCACTTTCTAAATATTCGCCACCATGCTCTTTAATGATAGATAAAATTTCACCACTAGATACGGACACAGGTGCTACAATAGCAAGGTCACGGCTAGTACCTGGGAATTTACTGAAAGATGTATAGCGGAATGCTGGAATCGTTAAGGATAATACTGCTTCCAAATCGATTTCAAACATGTATACTTTTCCTGGTAAATCAAAGTTTTTGCTCACTTGTGGATGTAATTCACCATATTGAGCAATCATTTTACCATCAACTACGTATTGAGCACTTACACCAGGGTGGAAGTAAGGTTCAGTGCCACGATTAATTTCATAGCCTTTAACACCTAGTTCAGCCAACAACGCATCTACAATGCCTTTTACATCATAGAAATCTGTAGTGCGTTCTGCTTGATTCCAGCCAGCTTGGTTTGCTTTGCCCATCAAGATACCACAAGCCATAGGGCGTTCATGAGGTACCTCTGTCAAAGGCAATGCTTTTGGTTCATATACATTCGCTGTTTCAAACAACCAAAGATCCTTATTTTGTTGCGCAATATTGCGTTTCGCAGCTTCGATAACAGCTGGCACCAATGTAGTACGCATATAAGGAAATTCTTCGGAAATAGGATTCAAAATTGGAATGGCTGTATAACGGCTATCCCCTTCAGGAAGCATCATATTGGAAAGGCCATCTTTATGCATAAAGCTAAATGTAATGATTTGAGTCATACCCAATTTAGCTAACGTATGTGTTACCTCTTTCGTAAGAGCTTTCTTAGGCGTCATACCACCAGAGGACAATACGGCTACAGGAATTGTAGGAGCGATATTATCATAGTTATAAATACGAGCTACCTCTTCAGCGATATCAGGCATTACTGTTACGTCACCGCGCCATGTTGGAACGAGGGCAGATAATTGGTCCCCTTCTTCAGTTACAACGAATTCAAGAGCAGTCAAAATGCGAACCATTTCGTCTTTTTCAATGTTTGTACCCAAGTAATCGTTGATTTGTTTTGCTGTGAAAGTAACTGTATGTTGCTCTACAGGGTTCTTGTACACATCGATAATGCCTACGTCAACTTTACAGGATGGGCAAATTTGTTGCAACAACTGTGCTGCTCGGTCGATAGCATAGGCAGTGTATTTATGGTTTACGCCACGTTCAAAACGTCCAGATGCTTCAGAACGCATACCAAGCGCTTTTGCAGTGCGGCGAATGGATGGTCCATTAAACACAGCAGCTTCAAGCATAACAGTAGTCGTTTCATTTGTTACTTCGCTATCAAAGCCACCCATGATACCAGCTACACCTACTGGGCGTTCTGCATCGGCAATAATAAGCATAGAGTCATTCAATTCACGTTCAGAACCATCAAGTGTAACAAGAACTTCACCATTTTTAGCACGTCTTGCCACTAGTTGATGACCTTTTACATGGTCATAGTCATAGGCATGCATAGGTTGACCAAGTTCTAACATAACATAGTTTGTTACGTCTACTACATTATTAATAGGACGAATGCCGCTGTTACGCAAACGATTTTGCATCCACAATGGGGATGGTTCAACCTTTACATCTGTAACGATACGAGACATGAATCGCGTGCAAAGATCATCAGCTTCGATAGATACAGATGCTTTGCCTTCAATGGACTCACCATTTTCGTTAACCATGATAACAGGGAATAACGCTTTTTGATTTGTCATCATGCCGAATTCACGGGATAAACCAACCATGGAGAAACAGTCCGCACGGTTTGCAGTCAATTCAAATTCATATACTATGTCGTTTAAGCCTAATACATCTTTTACATCAAGGCCGATTGGTGTGCCTTCAGGAAAGATATAAATACCTTGTGCTTCTTCTGGCAATACTAAATCACTAGAAATGCCAAATTCTGCTACTGAGCAGAACATACCTTCAGAAACTACTCCGCGCAATTTACCTTTTTTAATCTCTGTTCCATCAGCTAAGCGAGATTTATGGTATGCTACAGGTACGATTTGACCTACCGCTACATTTGTTGCTGCTGTTACGATTTGTTTTGTAACAGGCTCACCTTCTTCAGTAAGGCATTCAACTTGACATACTTGTAATTTATCTGCATCTGGATGTTTTGTGATTTCTACGATTTTACCAGTATAAATTTTCTTAATGCCATTATCCATAGCACTGACATCTTCTACAGGAATCCCTGCTTGTGTTAATTCATCGGCCAATTCTTGAGCAGGACGATTCATATCCACAGGCACGTATTCGTTCATCCACTGTAAACTTGCTTTCATGAGTTCCTCCTAAAATTGTTCCAAGAATCGTACATCATCTTCAAAGAATAGACGTAAATCATTAATGCCATATAAAAGCATAGCAATACGTTCTACGCCCATACCAAAGGCAAAGCCTTTAACCTTTTCAGGATCGTACCCATTAATACGCAATACATCTGGATGAACCATACCACATCCTAAGATTTCAAGCCAACCTGTATGAGAACATACACGGCAACCTTCACCACCACACATTACACAGGAAATATCTACTTCTGCAGATGGTTCTGTGAATGGGAAGAAGCTTGTACGGAAACGTACTTTTGTTTCATCCCCATACATATGACGTAAGAAGGACTCTAATGTGCCTTTCAAATCAGCAAATGTAATATGCTCATCGATGATGAGACCTTCCACTTGATGGAATACTGGGGAATGTGTTGCATCATAATCCCAACGATAAACCTTACCAGGCGCAATCATACGGATTGGGCTGTTAGGCTCATGACGTTGCATTGTACGAGCTTGTACTGGAGATGTATGCGTACGCAATAAGAAGTTTTCTGTAATATAGAAGGAATCTTGCATATCACGTGCAGGATGATCTTTAGGCAAGTTTAAGCATTCGAAGTTAAAGTAATCCTGTTCAATTTCTGGCCCCTCTTCAACGGTATACCCCATTTTCATGAAGAAGTCCTCAATCATTTCATTAACCTTAGTTAATGGATGGATATGTCCAGCTTTTTGTGCACGACCTGGCAATGTAATATCGATACGTTCTTGTTCTAAGCGAGCATTTAACTCTTCTGTTTCCATACGAGTTTTAACGGCATCAATTTCAGCCTCTAATGCTTCACGAACCGCATTAACAAGAGCACCAGCCTTAGGGCGTTCTTCAGGAGATAATTTACCAAGACCTTTTAGTAATGCTGTTACCTCACCTTTTTTACCTAGATATTTTACACGTATATCTTGCAACGCTTGTTGATCAGCAGCGCCTTTGATAGCCTCAAGGGCTTCTGCCTTAAGACGTTGTAATTCTTGTTCCATTAAAGCATCCTCCTATATTTAAAAGTCTAAACTATATTATACCAAATCAGGGTTATCTTCTTCAATAAAACGCCATGGTAATTCAGGTAATGACTTCTCTTCTAGTACAAAAAATGTACCGCGTGCCAAGTGAACAAGTTCACCTAACTCATTATAGATACGTGCTGTAGCAACCATAGTTGTTTTACCATTATGCTCTACATTGGCTACACCACGCAATACAGTACCACCCTTAACAGCTTTCACATAGTTACCATTAAGATCAATAGTGCTAACAGATTTGCCCAATGTGAAACAAGCGGTCCCCATTACACTATCTGCTAAACCAATACAAACGGCACCATGTAAATCCCCTCGGAAATTGCAATACTCTGTGTCATTTGTTTGCAATGTCATTTCCGCATGACCTGGTTCAACTGCTATAATTTCAGAATCTTTTACCCAAAAAAATGGATTCTGATCTCGTAATTCGTTGAAATATTCTAACAATGTTGTAGCCATAAGGGTCTCCATTCTATTTACACATCTATAGATTAACTAATCTAAATACTAATTCTATTTCATTATTTGTATTAAAATCTCTATAGTTTTATATCCTAAATTCAATACAAATATATAAAAATAGTGCGTTACATCATACATATTGTATCATGCAACGCACCATATGCGAATAATTCTATCTAATTATATAGCGTGTTCTATAAAACACATTTACGATTTATATTATTCATAATGTAATGCATCAATTGGATTAAGTTTTGCCGCCTTGCGAGCTGGATAAATACCAAAGATCAAACCAATTGCCATAGAGAAGGCAAAAGACATTACAATTGTTGGTATAGATATAACTGTACTCATACCCGAAGCCAGACCAATCAGCTTGGACGCACCTATACCAAGTGCAATTCCTATTATGCCACCCATCAAACTGATAACAACAGCCTCAATCAAGAACTGCGTAACAATAACATTATAAGTAGCACCTAAGGCCTTACGCACCCCAATTTCTCTTGTCCGTTCTGTTACTGATACGAGCATAATATTCATAATGCCAATACCACCAACAACGAGAGAAATAGCAGCTACAGCACCAAGGAATAATGTTAATGTTCCTGTAGTTTCCTCCATAGTTTCCATGATGGAGTTCATGTTCTGAATATTGAAATCATCTAGATTAGTATCCTTGATTCCATGACGTACGCGCAATAGATTTTCAATATCGGATTGCAATCGATCAATACCGTTTTCATCCTTACCTACCACGTAGATCATTCGAAGATAATCAACACCTTCTACCCGTTCCATTGCTGTAGTATACGGAATAATAACCATATCATCTTGGTCATTACCCATTGTACCACTGCCCTTACTATTAAGAACACCAATGATACGGAACGGAATATTTTTCACTCGGATTTCAGCGCCTACAGGGTCTTCATCGCCAAATAGATTCTTAACGACTGTTTTACCTACTACTGCGACGCGTTCACGATTCTGTACATTCTTTTCAGATAAGAAGCGACCAGATTTCATAGACCAATTGTTTACATCTAAATAGTTATAACTAACACCAGATACAGAAGTGGTCCAATTCTTATTTTGATAAATCACTACATACGAACCATTTGTCATCGGACTGGCGGCTTTAACACCATCTAGCTTAGAAATAGCTTCATAATCAGACACCTTCAAAGATTTCATGGAGCCTGCAGAAGGACGAACACCTGGCGTACGTGGCGCACCAGGCATAACCATCAACAGATTAGAGCCTAAGCTAGAGATGGAGTTTTGAATATCTTGCTTTACACCATTACCAATAGATACTAAAGCAATTACGGCTGATACGCCGATGATGATGCCTAACATGGTCAAAATGGATCGCATTTTATTAGCTATGAGGGATGCCCATGCCATTAAGAAACTCTCTTTATACATGTGGCACCTCCTGTACAGGCGTCATATTAAGATTTTGGGAATCCTCAACAATCAATCCATCGCGCAACACTACATTACGACTAGCATAGGTTGCAATTTCAGGTTCATGAGTAACGAGGATAATGGTACGCCCTTCATCATAAAGGCCTCTAAAGATATTCATAACATCAATAGTCGACTTGGAGTCAAGGTTACCTGTTGGTTCATCGGCCATGATAATAGCCGGATTATTCGCCAATGCACGAGCTATAGCTACACGCTGACGTTGACCACCAGACAACTCAGATGGCAAGTGATCCATACGATCCCCAAGTCCAACAGAAGATAGCAATGCGGCGGCACGTTCATTACGTGACTTTTTATCCATCCCTGCATAAATCATAGGGAGCGCCACATTCTCTAGAGCTGTCAATTTTGTTAATAAGTTAAAACTTTGGAATACAAAGCCTATTTGTTTGTTTCGTACAAAGGCCAATTCATCGTCGGATAAGGTAGCAACCTCATCGCCATTTAGACGATACGAACCTGTTGTTGGTCTATCTAAACAACCAAGTATGTTCATAAAGGTAGATTTACCAGAACCAGATGGACCCATAATAGATACAAATTCGCCTTTGTTGACCTGTAAATCGATACCATGTAAAACAGGCACCGATAATTTACCATTTACATAGGTCTTCGTAATCCCTTGTATATCGATTACTGCTTGATTCATATTCACCTACTATTAGAACGGTCCACGGCTATTATTCTTAGGTGCTGTTACATCACCACTTACGATGATTTCATCACCTTCAGATAAACCTTTTAGAATTTGTACATTAGTGTCCCCAGTAACGCCTGTAGAAACAGCTGTACGTACTGGTTGACCATCTTTAATAACATATACATATTCCCCTTGCTTATCTGTACGAACTGCAGTAAGAGGTACTACCAATGTATTTTTAATATCTTCACCAAAGATAGTTGCGCGAGCTGTCATAGAAGGTAAGAAATTATTAGAAATATTTTCAGGAATTTGAACTTTTACGGTATAGTACACAACGCTATTACTTGTAGCACCCATGTTACCTTTTGTACCTTTTGCAATTTCAGATACGTATCCTGTGAAAGTTTCACCAGGCTTAGAGTCTACAGTAAATTCTACTTTAGCTCCTTGTTTAATACTACCAATATCTGTTTCATCTACAGTTAAATAAATTTCTAAATCACTTAAATCTGCAATAGTAGCGATAATCATTTGTGTAGAAATACCGGTACTGATAGTTTGACCAGCTTTCAATGGTGTGCCTATAACAGTACCAGACATTGGTGCTGTAATTGTAGCATCATTTAAATCTGCTGCTGCACGGTCATACGTAGATTTTGCACGTTCATAAGATGTTACAGAATCATCATAGGTTTGCTGAGCAATGGCATGTTGATCTGCTAAGGCTTTATAGCGATTCATATCAAGTTCTGCCTTAGCTAATGCAGCACGAGCATCATCTGCAGACGCTTGTAATTGACGTGTATCAATATAGGCAATCACTTGACCAGCTGTAACTTGATCATTTTCTTTAACTAAAACTTTTTCAAGCTTGCCAGCCACATTCGTAGACACGTCTACATAATTGACAGGATTAATAGTACCAGTAGCACTAATACTTGTTTTTACATCACCCTTTTCTACCTTGCCAGTAGTATATAATTTTTGTGTTTGCTTAGAACCTTCACTATGTATGTAGTAGTATGTACCACCACCAAGAACACAAAGAACAACAGCACCTGCAATAATGCGTTTACGATGCTTTTGTAAAAATTCTTTCATTATAATCTCCTTGTAAAAAGATGAAGATATTGCCAATAAAGTATCTATTTATAATGATACTTTTAGTATTTTTAAATTATACAGCACCAATTACTTTTACGCAATATAATTTCATTAATGAATAAATGATGATAAAAATAGAAAATGACCCTTTCGGGTCATTACTAAAATTAGCTACTTAATATGGTCAAGCTTGGATCAAAGTCAGTATGTTCCTTAATAAAAGATGTCACTTCACTACTATTATATGCGCCTTCGGCGACGAGTATTACACTATATTCTTTTCCCCGAATTTGTGTTTCCTTTAAATGACGACATACAGCATGTAAAGGCATAGGATTCTCAGGAACTAACACAATTTCAGCACCGCACGCAAGTCCTGCTTTTAGTGCAATATGACCTGCTTTAAAAACGAGCTGTTTTTAACATTGTACCACCTTGGGTAATAATGCCTCCCACAGAGCGGTTTGATAAAGGAATAATTTGCTCCTCAATGATACCTAAATAACCTCGTTCAATGCCGAACACTTCAAAACCTTCATGGATTGCTTTCCTAGTTAGCGCTCTGATGGCGGCGTTCATGCCAGGTGCGTCTCCTCCGCTTGTTAGTATTCCGATTCTTCTCATATCCATTACCCCCTTGTGGTGCACGTTCTTTGGATATAGTCTCTGTCTTACGTACCTTATCTGCCTGATTACGAGTCTTTTCTTTACGACGTATATCATAGTGTGATGTGTTAGATACTACCTTGTTAGAACCTAATGTACAAGAAGTTAGTTTATAAGATTCTATTTTCTCAGGTATTCTTCTATCATTTGTATTTCTAGTAACAGTATTATTTAGTTTTAGTTCTTGAGATGATTCTTTACCATCTCCATTGTCCATATTATTGGGTTGACGTCTTGCTTTAAATTGCACCTCTGAAGTAACCAATTCATCTTCAATACGTTGCATAAAATCATAGGTCCGACCATTTGTTGTATCTAGTACAAAATCACACTGCTTATATACTGGTTTCCAGGATTGTATCATAGCGTGTACAAAAGCATGTACATTATTGTAATCCATGGTTGGCCGCTTCCCAATTCGGCGATTTACACGGCTCACAATACGAAATTGTGAAGCGCGAATACCAATAATATATGAGTATTTTTTTAATACTTTTAACGTACGATGTTCAATGGGAAAATTACCACCTACAGATATGACTGCTTCATGGTATAGGCATACCTTTTTAAGTACATCCATTTCAGCACGACGAAATGCTTTTTCTCCAATTTTCTTGAATATTTCAGCAATAGGCAACCCAAAACGACTTTCTAATACGCGATCAGTATCTACAAATTGCCACCCTTTGCGTTCTGCAAGATTACGACCGAAATGACTTTTGCCACTTCCCATAGAACCGATAAGCATAATATTGCGTTTTATTATCATCTATTATGTGCCCCTTATTATTTCATATCCTTCATTGTACTATAAAATGGCATAAAAACAAAGACAGACTATAGATTAACTCTCTATAATCTGTCTCTATTAGTATTTCTAAAAACAATTTATATGCTAAGACCTCATAGTTGGTTTCACTGCACAATGTACATATACTACATTTCCTCTCCGTTCTATATCCTCTATTTCTATACTGCATGAAGGATCTTTCTCATCAACAGTATTAATCCAGTTTATAAGGCGTTCTGTACTCCCTAATAAAGTTAACTCTAATATACCTTCATGCTCATCAGTACTAACAATCATTAATGGTTCTCCTTGCAAAGAATCAAAAACACTTGAATTAGAGCTCGTGTTAGATACCTTATTTTGCGTAAATGACTCTAACAATTTAGCTTCCTTAGATACGATATAATCTGACTCAGCCTGCATTTTAATAACATAGTTTTCTTGTCGCTCTTTCAATTGAATGACTTTCTGATTTAAACTAATAGAGCCATATAGTGAAATACTAATGATGATGCTCCATACTATTACGATCATTAGTATCATCTTTACTGGATGTGCTGAGCTTTCCTTTAGATCCTTCCACATGGAATGTATATATACCTTGATCTGCTTTAACTGTTCCATGACACTCCATTCCTACTAACTTTTGTTGAAGGCCAGCTATAAACTTACGACAAACTTCATCACTAGCACCTAGACCATCTACAATAATATGTCCCTCTTTTATATTCAAATGCTGTAAACTAATACCTTGCTCCATAGCCATATCAAGTACATATAATACGATAGTATTTTGATAAATTTGTGATTTATCATTTCTAGAACTAGTCTTAAGTATTTGCTTTTTAACGGCCATTATATCTGTATACTGTTTTTTTATAGACTGATACTGTGGATTCTCTAGTAAAGTCAATAGTTCTGATTTTTCAACCTTATAATGTTCATAACTGGTCCAGCAATAACCTATAGATATTAATCCCATTATTCCGTATATAATGCTTATTCCATATAGATAATATCGATATCTATGCCATATACTATGCCAATATAATGACCGCGGCATTAGATTAATGTGTCTATCCTTACCACCCCAAGCCAATCCATTTAAGCCCCCTTGCTGCCATACCAATAGCCATATCCCAATCTAGTTGACCTTGTTTACACCGATTACGACCACGACCTAAGAATAATAAAGGAATATACTCTGTCTCTCCGTATATAGAAATCATAGCTTCCATATCCTTTCGTTCCTCTGCAGTTAACTGCTCTAAACCATACAACTTAATGCCTTGTATTTCATCTACACCAAACTCCTGCAGTCTAGACTCAAGTTGTTCCATAGATACAGATACATCTGTACCAGTAATCGGGACTCTACATTCTTGAATACATATATCATTCCACCATAACCATAAGTGTAACTCGCCCTTCTCAACGACACCTGTCACAGTACCACTACGCTGCATCAAACTGTAACAAATAGGTATAGGCCAAAAGTCGATTACATCAACTGGAGCATAGGTGTCACGTATCCCTTGTTTTAACAGTTCTAATGAATGACGCTCTACAGCTACCATAAACATATGATAATTATGTCTAGGATATTCACGTCGACACGCATCCATTTGAAAGCTATCTCCATCAAAGGTAAAGTAATCCTCTACATTCCATTTGATGAACTCTTTCATATCAAAATCGTGAGGATCATAAGGGGCCACATGCATTTGTGTATCAATATTTGCAACAATGCTATAGGCACCATCATCCAAATCATACATTTCAATAAATTTTCTAACATCCTCATCAATAGGTGCACTGCGTTTCATTTCCAGTGCATCGGTAATAACCATTGTTTTATTTTCTACGTGAGCTGTAACACATACAATACGTTCATCGGTAATACATACTCCAGTATGTATTTTCTTTTTTCGTTTCATAGATTCACCTTAATATGGTTTCACCTTTATAACATGCATATTATTATCCTTATCTACCGTCACATACATATGTACACGGCTTACTATTTCATGATGCTTCAATTTCCCATAGCTTATTACATGACGAGGACTATCGGATGACGAATCAGCTTCAATAGTAATTTCTACATCTTCATTATCAGCTACAATTAATTTTCCCTGAAAATCCCATGTATTCCCCGCTTTACAATATCCTACAAACCAATGTGCTCCGCTTTGAGCAGCATAATGAGCCTCTTCTAAATGTAATTCATCTACTGCATTACTTTCACAAATTTGACCAATACGTAGTCCCATAAAAGCTATCAATAATAAAAAAGACATTGTAAATATCGCTACATATGTAATAAAGCCTGCATTATGGGCTCCCATATTCATGACTCTTTTCTTCATTATCTTTATACCAATCATACATACTACTTTGACCTATAGCGACTTCATATATAGCTAATCCACCATATCCAGTAGTATATTTCTTATCAGCAGTAAATCGATTAGTAATATACCAACGCATATGAACAGTTCCGCTTTTATCTATACTAAATGGATTTTCTTGTGTATAACCAACATTTCGCTTATCCTTGGTTCCAATAATGCGACTGCCACTAACAGGTTGTAAACTGCCGTCTGTAAGCTTTCTATAAAGTGCATGTCGTTGTACCATTAATGTAGTACGTTTAGTATCATGAATGTGTAAACTCATATTTCGCTCTTCTACAGTTACAACAACAGGATTCCATATAATTTGAGCTACAACCATGCGCCTCGTGTAACGACCATCCTCCATCATAGCTACACTATCTAGTAATTTTGCATTCCACATAACCCCGTAAAAAACTATTCCTAATAATAAGGTTAGAACAATAGTAGAAATAGTCATACTAATGAGCGTTGAATATAAAATAAAACCACTTTGATTATTATGAGTCCTCACCGTAGTTCCTCCAAAATGAGAGATAAACTATACACAACAAATTCATTATCTATAGCTTGTACAGTTAATCGTTGTAAAACAATTCCATTTTCCACGATAGGTTCTATATGTGTTTTATAAATAATAGATTGATTAGGACTCATAATAAATTGAGAGTTTTGTATACCTTCTTGAATGTGACCTGTTTGATAATACTGTGACTTACCTTCCTCTAAATATGTTATGGTGTCTTGTACTATATGATCCCAATAATAAGCTTTATATATTGTCAAGGTGGTCATCCAAAATACAGATAATATAACAGGCAATATAAACATAATAATGGCTGTTGATACTAGGGCATCTCCATACATAAATCCCTTAGTGCACTTCTTCCCATCGAATACGCCCAGTCTGTACAGATATCCATATACGATTTTTCTCACCACTTTCTCGATCCCATAAAATAAGTTCAGTTCCATCATAAGGTAATCCTAGGGAAGAAAAAGAAATAACCGTTAATGGTTGTACACTTTCAATTCCAACAGGTAGAGACATATTAACTGTATGATGATGAGCATCCTCTTCTAAGGTATAGCTATTTTTATTTAATATAAATAGCATACGTCCTTTTCCATTAGACTTATGCCCAAGCATAGACCAAAGTTGAACCTTTTTTAACATATATACAACTTCTTGAGTGCTACTATTTAAAGCATAACGGCTAGGCGTTGTAACAATAGGTAAAGACATAGAAATAAGAAGTAAAAATAAACTAATAGCAATAATCCACTCAGCTAATAAAGAGCCAAACTGATAATGAATAGGTTGTGCCTTAACCATTGATACAACACCTCCATATAGGATCCGCCATGTAAGGCACACCAACCACCAAAGCATAGAAAGGGACCAAATGGAATATATCGATTACGATAGCTAGTTAGAAAGAGATAGAGAGAACCAACACAAAAAGCTACGTAAAAGAAACATATAATCTCCCATGGCGTAAGCCACATAGCAATAGCAGAAAACCATTTCACATCGCCTAGTCCAAATCCTTTATGACTAATAAGGCGAAGTCCATATGTAATAGCGCCTACACTCATAACACTTATAATGGTTGTAAATATAGACTTATCATTTATAAAGCTATACAAAATACCACCTATAACAAGTACTAATGCTCCTTCATCAGGCAATATATAGTAATACATATCGATGGTAGCACCTGCTATGATAATGAGTGAAAACACCGCATACAAAGCAACGTGAATGATGGATATTGTCTGTGTTGAAACTATAATAGGTAGAACTATGGATAATATATATATGATAAATCCTATTACATAATGAGTCCCTTTCATACTTTGCCCTTCCATAAAATTAACTGTAGTTATATTAAATATTGCAAGCTAACAACACTATTTAAGGTGTATCAGGAGCTTTAACTACAACTGCTTTTGCTGTACCACCATTAACGGCTTCATATGTAATGGTATATTCTTTATCTTTTGCAGTTTTAACATGTTCTGTAAGATAACCTTCTTTATATAGATTTTCTACAGTTGGTGGTGTATCCACATTCTTATCGATCATATAGAGTTGTGTGGCATTTTTAATAATTTGAATATCTGCTGTTTCCTTTGCACTTCGTGCCTTATCAGCAGCAGATAGAAATTGTGGCATCGCAATAGCTGCTAATATAGCAATCACTGCTACAACAACCATTAACTCGACAAGCGTAAATCCACCTTTTTTCGACTTACTAATGTTTTCTCGGATACTAGAAATATGTAAATGTTCTACAATCCATTGACCACATATTTCTAATCTATGATTTAATCCATAAACAAGATGTATAACAGAACTCATAATATCCTCCTTTTATCATATTAATTCTGTAAAATAATTTATAACAATGACTACTGACCTCCTAATTTTGCAATCGATGTAAACAATGGATACATAACAGATATAACTAAAACGGCTACGCCAACTCCCATTATGGTTAGTAAGATTGGCTCTAATAGTCGCTCCAAGCGAGCAATATATTTTGAAAGTATAGATTCATAATAATTTCCACAATGATTTAGCATCTTAACGAGCTCTCCACTTTCTTCTCCAATAGAGATCATTTGCCATATAAAAGGGTTTCCAATATTCTCAGTGCGCAAGCTCTCTTCAAAAGAATAACCTGTTAATAATTTCCCCTCTACTTTCTCACTACATTCGGTACCATAAATATTTCCCCACAAATGTCTTGTAATATTCATAGTATGAATAATAGAAATTCCAGAATCTAACAAAAGAGCCCATATCTTCAGCATACTTGTATAGTAAATACAAGTCATCCATTGGTATTGGTGAGCCAATTGCCAAAGCCAACGATGTACTTTGCGTTTTATACTCTGCTGATGATATGCAAAAAACATACTTACTATACCTATACAATGCATAATAAAGAACAATATGGGATGACTTTTTAACCCTTGTCCTAATGCAAAAAAGGCTCTGGTCATCACTGGTAACGTAATATGCATAGTAGTAAAAACTTTTTCAAATGAGGGAATAATAAACAAGATGGTAACAAGGAAAAAAATATTCATTAATACAAGTAAAAACAAAGGATAAGAAATAGCGCTAATTATCTTCTGTCTTATTTGTCGTTCCCAATCATAGTGACACGATATATATTGCAAGCTTTCTCCTAATGTGCCTGCAGCCTCTCCACTTTCTAATAAAGTCAAAGCAATTGCAGGACATCCCTCGCCTCGTAAAGCTTGAGACAATGTTTGACCTCGTTCAATTGATTCATATAAGGCTGTATATAAAAGACCATGTTTTCCATGACAAAGTAACTGTAAGGCACGCCGTAATGGTACACCAGACTCGATGAGTAATCCTAATTGATATGTCACATCTACTATCATAGTGTGATTCCATTTATGTTTCTTCTTTCCTACTTGTAAAGTAATTCTATAAATTTTATATCCATCTCGTTTTAAACGTGTACCGACCTCCTGTTCAGAATCCGCCCACATCACTCCTTTTATCGTTTCATTTTGTTCATTTTTTACGACATATTCATAAGCCTCCATATCTACACCTACGATAATTGTTGATCTAATAGCATATGTAGTTGATGTTGCGAACCATATTGTGCCTTCACATCTCTTACAGCCATTTCTAGTGTTTTCATAGGTAATTGTGTTTCTTGAATAGAAATAATTTGTGGTTCCTTACGGGTACGTATCAAGTTTGCTACTGCATGAGTATTTAGCAAAATATCACGGATAGTAATGAACTTTTTATTCCATCTAAGAAGTCGTTGACATATTACTGCACGTAACACTTGAGATATTTGACTACGCACCTCTTCTTGTTGTTCACCAGGAAATAGTGAAATCATGCGGTGGACAGCCATCACAGCTCGCTGCGTATGCATCGTTGCCATAACAAGATGTCCCGTTTCCGCTGCATGAAGAGCAGCCTCTAATGTTTCACGATCTCGAAGTTCTCCAACCATAATGACATCTGGATCTTCTCGCAAGGCATCACGAATACCTGCAGACATAGTTTTTATATCTGACCCTAATTGACGTTGATGAATTAAAGATTTCTTTGGCTTAAATTCAAATTCAATCGGATCTTCTAACGTGATAATATGGCGTTCCATAGTCTGATTAATATAATCAATGCAACAAGCTAAAGTAAAACTTTTACCACTGCCCGTAGGACCACAAACTAGTAATAATCCGTCATGAGACTTACATAATTTTTGTAAAAGCTGACCTTCACTGTTATCATCTAATTTAAGCTCTTGATGGCATAATAATCGTAGCGTCCCACATATCGTTTGATTAGCACGATACAAATGAACACGAATACGTACACCACAACAAGAACAAGCTTCATCGATAGAGCACCACTCATAAGAGGCTATTCCACAACGTCGTAAAATATCTTTAATTAACGTGGTAGTACAAATAAATTTAGTAGCCTTTAAGCCATCACCATGTCTCAAATAGATAGGCTCGCCACATTGTAGATGAATGTCTGTTGATGATAAGTATATTGCTTGTTCAACAATGCTTTCTAAACTTTCACTATTACAGCATGAGTCCACAACGATGCACCTCCTCTATAGATGTAACATGCTGAGATACGGCTTCACGAGCAGATTCCTCTAATGATAATAGTAAATGTGTTTCTAATTGGTCCCAGTGCGGAGAATTAGTAGGTATCTCTAAGTATTCAAACAGAGCAGTCCGTCCGCAATATGATGTACCATCAAATTTTCTTACTAGTCGTTGTGCAATAGCCCCCATTAAGGTAGCTCGTATTAAATACGGCTCAACCCCCATATCCATTAGACGCGTTACAACACCAAGTGCTGTATTCGTATGAATAGTAGATAATACCCGATGTCCCGTTAAAGCAGATTTAACAGCCAGTTCCGCAGTTTCCTTATCTCGAATTTCGCCAATCATAATTGTATCTGGGTCTTGCCTAAGTACTGACCTTAACCCTTTGGCAAAAGTAAATCCAATCTTTTCGTTAATACCGATTTGGATAGCTCCTTTAATTTCAGCCTCTACAGGATCTTCAAGACAGATAAGCTTTGTCTCCTCTAAATTTAACATTCGAAGCATCGCATATAACGTAGCAGTTTTACCACTACCAGTAGGTCCGCAGATGAGTAACAACCCGTAAGGACGTTTTAGTAATCGTTTAACATGGTCAAAAATATTTGCACACATACCTAAAGCTTTTAAATCTTTATGACTACCTTCATTCCCCATGAGGCGACATACTAAAGTCTCTCCATATAAACTAGGCAATGTAGATACACGCATAGTTACTGATTTATCCTTATGACTCCAAGCCCAACGACCATCTTGAGGTAGCCTTTTTTCACTAATATCTAAGGTACTACATACCTTGATACGATTAATAATTAAATCCGCCTCTTCATTTGTTACAGTCATATATGTTTGTAATAATCCGTCTTGTCGAAATCGAACATGTACACCTTTTTTGGTTGGATCAAAATGAATATCGCTTACATGATGTTCTAATGCATATAAAATAATATCGTCTAATGTTACATCTACATACATGGTCACCTCCTATACCTTGCGGTATGTTTTTACCTCACACTAGCTTATGGCGTTATATGGTTCGACATCATACCTTTAATTCCTCTTTTATTTTCGAAAATCCACGAAGCGAAAACTTTTTTATTTTAGGCATACAAAAAAGGCGCCCCAAAGGGCGCCCTTATTGGACTTTTAGCTAAGACGATTTTTATTTCAAGTTATAGAAAACATCATTACCTTTATATTGAGCTGTTTCATATAACATTTCTTCAATACGAATCAATTGGTTATATTTTGCTACACGTTCAGAACGAGCTGGTGCACCAGTCTTAATTTGACCAGCATTTACAGCAACTGCAATATCAGCAATAAATGTATCTTCAGTTTCACCAGAACGATGAGATACAACACATGTATAGCCAGCGCGTTTAGCAAGTTCCATAGCGTCGAATGCTTCTGTTAAAGTACCGATTTGGTTAACTTTTACAAGAATAGAGTTACCTACACCAAGTTCAATACCACGTGCTAAACGTTTTGTATTAGTTACGAATAAATCATCACCAACAAGTTGTACGCGATCGCCAAGACGTTCTGTCAATAATTTCCAGCCATCCCAATCTTCTTCAGCAAGACCATCTTCGATAGATACGATTGGGTATTTACCTACTAAGTACTCGTAGAAATCTACCATTTCAGCTGCTGTTTTAACTTTGCCTTCACCGGCTAAATTGTATTTGCTATCTTCATAAAATTCAGAAGATGCAGAATCAAGAGCTAATTTAAAGTCTTTACCAGGTTCATAACCTGCCGCTTTAATAGCTTCACAGATTACTTCTAATGCTTCTTCATTAGATGCCAAGTTAGGAGCGAAGCCACCTTCATCACCTACGGCAGTACTAAGACCTTTATCATGAAGTACAGATTTCAATGTATGATATACTTCTGCACAACTACGAAGAGCTTCAGCGAAGGATGTAGCACCTACAGGCATAATCATGAATTCTTGAATATCTACATTATTATCTGCATGTGCACCGCCATTCAAAATGTTCATCATAGGTACAGGTAATTCTTTAGCGTTGAAACCACCAAGATATGCGAATAATGGCAAGTCCAAAGATTCAGCAGCTGCACGAGCTACAGCCATAGAAACGCCAAGAATTGCATTAGCTCCAAGGTTGGATTTATTGTCTGTACCATCTAATTTCAACATCAAGTTATCGATTGCTACTTGTTCAGTTGCATCATAACCAATAATAGCAGGACCGATTTTAGCATTTACATTATCGATAGCTGTTAATACACCTTTACCGGAGTAACGAGATTTATCACCATCACGTAATTCTACAGCTTCAAACTTACCTGTGGAAGCACCAGATGGAACCGCGGCTGTTGCAATAGTACCATCTTCTAAACATACTTCAACTTCAACAGTTGGATTACCACGGGAATCTAAAATCTCTCTTGCAATGACTTGTTCAATTACTGCCATTTCTTCACCTCATAAAATCTAATGGAATAACTGTCAGCTGACAGCCATTATATATTGAGCTAAACCACATAGGTTACAACTCTAATTAACTACAAATATAGTGAAAGCTCTATATTATGCTTTTTGTACTAAACTATGACCAATCATAGATTTTGGTTGTTCTATGCCAGCCAAGTCTAATAATGTTGGAGCAATATCACATAGTTTACCAGCCTCTAATGTAGCTGTTTTAAGTGTATCACTCATTAAAATTAATGGCACTAAGTTCGTTGTATGTGCCGTATGAACCTTACCGGTTTCATGGTTAACCATAAGCTCAGCATTACCATGGTCAGCCGTAATCAACAAGTGACCATTCTTACTACGAATAGCCTCTACGATACGACCTAAACAACTATCTACAGCCTGAACTGCTTTAACAGCGGCTTCAAAGCAACCTGTATGACCTACCATATCCGGGTTTGCAAAGTTCAAGATTATCATATCATACGTTTCATCTTGAATGGCTTCTACCACCTTATCAGTCACTTCATAAGCGCTCATCTCAGGTTGTAAATCATAGGTTGCCACTTGAGGAGATTTCACCAGTATGCGGTCCTCACCTTCAAATGGCTCCTCTTTACCGCCGTTGAAGAAATACGTCACATGTGCATATTTTTCTGTTTCTGCAATCCGTAATTGACGATAGCCCCCTACGCTTAATACTTCGCCTAATGTTTCTGACAAGATGTCCTTTTCGTACACAATATGAACTGGCAAACCATCTTCATATTTAGTCATAGTCGCCATGTATAAAGATAATGGTTCACGGTTAAAGCCATCAAAGTCTGACAACACTAATGCTTTTGTAAGTTCTCGTCCCCGATCTGGACGGAAGTTACAGAAAATAACAGCATCACCATTCTTGATCGTTCCTTCAGCATCAATTACCGTAGGAAGAACAAATTCATCTGCCGCATCTTTGTCATAAGATTGTTGCACCGCTTCACAGGCTGATGCGGCTCTTTCACCTTGACCATTTACAATCGCATTGTAAGCAAGTTCAACGCGGTCCCAACGATTATCGCGGTCCATCGCATAGTAACGGCCACTAACAGTAGCAATTTTGCCACAATTTAGCTCTGCCATATATGCTTCTAAATCTTTTAAATAGCCTTGTGCACATTGAGGGGCTACGTCACGACCATCGAGCAAAGCATGCACATATACTCGTTCAATACCATTATCATGAGCCCCTTTTATAACAGCTTTGATATGTTCTAAGGAACAATGTACATTACCATCAGATACTAAACCAATAACATGTAAGCTTTGTTTTTTTGCTTCATTATATAGTTCCTTCATGATAGGACGATTATAAAACTCGCCAGATTCAACGTCTTTAGTAATACGAGTTAAATCTTGGTACACAATGCGACCAGAGCCAAGGTTTAAATGGCCAACCTCAGAATTCCCCATTTGGCCTTCTGGAAGGCCTACTGCTAACCCTGATGCTTCTAATTTTGTATGTGGATACATATTCCATAATTGATTAAAACAGTGCGGCTTCGCCTGTACTACAGCATTGGTTGTATCTGATTGATCTCCCATGCCAAATCCATCTAGGATGACTAGCATTACGGGAGCCTTTAATTTAGCCATTTTTAACCTCATATTAAGCGTTTACTTGATTCGCCGCTTTAATAATATCTATAAATTCATCAACTACTAAAGATGCACCACCTACGAGTGCTCCATCAATATTAGGCTCTCCTAGGATTTCGAGAGCGTTTTCAGGTTTAACACTACCACCATATTGGATGCGCACAGCATCAGCAGTCTCATCATCGTATAAAGATCGAATGTAATCACGAATTTCTTTACATACTTCTTCAGCTTGATCAGCAGTTGCTGTTTTTCCTGTGCCGATAGCCCAAATTGGTTCGTACGCAATAATCAATTGGCTAACTTGTTCTTTAGGAACATCAACCAAAGCACCTTTAAGTTGAGATGTAATCCAGTCAAGCGTATGACCGGCCTCACGTTGTTCTAAACTTTCACCAACACAGATAATAGGAGTCAAATTATGATGGAATGCACTTTTGATTTTTGCATTTACCGTCTCATCTGTTTCACCATAATATTCACGGCGTTCAGAGTGACCAATAATAACATAATCAACGCCTACCTCTGTAAGCATAAGCGGTGAAATTTCACCAGTGAATGCACCAGCATCATGATAATCCATAGTTTGTGCGCCTACTTCAATAGCTGTATCTCGTGTTAGTGCTACAGCACGTTCGATAGCTGTGAAAGGCGGGCAAACAACTACATCACAGGATAATTCCATATCTTGTAACACGCTGTTAAACGCTTCGATCAGAATTGATCCAGACGCAATGGTGCCATTCATTTTCCAATTTCCTGCAATAATGGGTTTTCTCATATTATGCCTCAGACAATGCAGCAATACCTGGTAGAATTTTGCCTTCTAAGAATTCTAAAGATGCACCACCACCTGTGGAGATATGGCTAATTTTGTCTGCTAATCCACTTTTTTCAATAGCCGCTACAGAGTCGCCACCACCAACGATAGTCATAGCATCAGATTCAGCTACAGCTTTTGCTACTGCATTAGTACCAGCTGCAAAGTTTTCCATTTCAAATACGCCCATAGGACCATTCCAAATAATAGTCTTCATTGGCGCCAATGCTTCTACATAGAGCTCCCGTGTTTTAGGACCAATATCTAGAATCATCCAACCATCTTCAATATTTTCAACGTCAACGATTTTAGTATTAGCGTCGTTGCTGAAAGCATCAGCTACTACAGCATCGATAGGTGTCAATAATTTAGCACCAGCTACACGAGCTTCCATAACAAGATCTGTAGCAATAGCTTCTTGACCTTCTTCAAATAAGGAGCTACCAATGTTGCAACCTTGTGCTTTAATGAAAGCATTTGCCATACCGCCACCAATGATCATTACATCAACTTTAGGTAAAAGGTTTGAAATAACAGAAATTTTATCTGTTACCTTAGCACCACCGATAATAGCTGCCATAGGTGTTTTTGGATGCACTACAGCTGCACTTAATGCATCAATTTCTTTTTTGAGCAAGAAACCTGCTGCCATAGGGATATAGTCAGCAATACCAACTACGGATGCTGCATTTCGGTGAGATACACCGAATGCATCGTTGATTGCTACATCAGCAAGAGATGCTAATTGTTTAGCAAATTCAGGGTCGTTTTTAGTTTCTTCATTATGGTAACGTAAGTTTTCAAGCATCAATACATCGCCTGGTTGTAATGCTTTTACAGCTGCTTCAACCTTAGGACCAATGCAGTCATCTACGAATGCTACTGGCTTGTTGATAAGCTCAGATAAATGTTTTGCACATGGTGCCAAAGACATTTCAGGTTTGTGTTCCCCTTTTGGACGACCAAAGTGAGACGCAAGGATAACCTTTGCCCCTTTTTCAATTAAATAATTGATAGTAGGTAATGCACTACGAATACGAGTATCATCAGTGATGACACCGTCTTTCATAGGAACATTAAAATCAACACGAACAAATACTGTTTTATTATCTACTTGTAGACCTTCGATTGTTTGTTTCATCAAAGCCTCCCGATTATAAGCCTTTGCTTGCTACGAATGCTGCCATATCGATAAGACGTTCAGAGTAACCCCATTCGTTATCATACCAAGAAACAACTTTTACCATATTGCCATCCATAACCATTGTTAAATCAGCATCAACAATGGAACTACGAGGATCAGAACTGAAATCACAGGATACCAATGGTACATCGGATACACCAAGAATACCTTTTAATTCGCCAGCTGCAGCTTTGCGGAATGCTTCATTGATTTCTTCTTTAGTAGCCGGTTTTTCAAGTTCACAAACAAGATCTGTAGCAGATACGTCTGGAGTTGGAACGCGCAATGCAAAGCCATCTAATTTACCTTTTAATTGAGGCAATACTTTAGCAACAGCTTTTGCTGCACCAGTAGTTGTAGGAATGATAGACATAGCTGCTGCACGAGCACGGCGAGGGTCTTTATGACGTGCATCAAGAATTTTTTGGTCATTAGTATAGGAATGAATAGTTGTCATCATACCGCGTTTAATGCCGAATTCATCGCATAATACTTTAGCAAATGGAGCCAAGCAATTTGTTGTACAAGATGCATTAGAAATAATATGATGTTTTGCAGGATCATACATATCTTGGTTTACACCCATAACCATAGTTAAGTCTTCGTTTTTACCAGGTGCAGAAATTAATACTTTTTTTACAGTAGGTTGATTCAAATGAACTTTTGCTTCCTCTGCATCACGATATTTACCAGTACATTCCATAACAATTTCAACGCCTTCTTCAGACCAAGGCAATTTAGAAGCATCGCGGTCATGGAATACGCGAATTTTTTTACCATCAACATAGATATTTTCTTCATCAAATGTTACTTCGTTAGGAATTGTACCATGAACAGAGTCATATTTTAACAATAATGCAGTACCTTCATTATCGCCAGTAGCATTAATTGCTACAACTTCTACGTCAGGATTGTTAATCGCTGCACGTACTACACATTTACCAATACGACCAAAACCGTTAATACCAACTTTTACTGCCATTGTTAGATCCTCCTAATAACAAAATAGTATAACTAAAATATAACTAACTACATCACCTATAAGGCTGAAATTTGTAACAATTGACGCATACCTTCTGCAGCTTGCTCATCGATAATTAGTATGCCTTTTTGACAAGCTCTCATAACACCAATAATAGCACTTGATTTATCTTGTCCACCAGCTACAGCAATCACATTTGGAATTTTTGCCACATCCGGAAGTGATAAACCAATATTATTAGTGGAATAAATCAACTTACCATCTATATCGCAATATTGACCAAGAGCTTCACCAACAGCATGATTATCTACTAACTGCTTACGCACATCATCAGCTATATGGCGCTGATCCGCCATTCTCATAGCCGTACCTATGCCAAACAATAATATGTCAGTCCTACTAATGAGATCTCCAATTTCCTTAATTTGAGGTTCGCAAGTCATGAGCATATGCAATGAGTCTTGTGAAAGCCCATCAGGTAAATGAAGCATTTTATAGGTCCCACGAAGTCGTTCAGCTAGCACTGAAGCAATTACATTAGCTTGATATTCAACTACCTCACCAACGCCCCCACGGGCAGGTACAACAATAGGATTAAATGGTAATACAGGCATTTCCTCAGCTACTGCAGCCATTGTACTGCCACCACTAATGGCAACTACAGAGTCAGGCTCTAATAATTCCTGTAATAGCTTTGCCGCTGCAAAGCCGAGTTTTTTCACCATCAAAGTCCCTTCTGTAGGAGTGATAATAACCCTATCGATATGAAGTGCTTCAGTCAATCGATGTTCTAGTTCGTTAATACGATCTAATTCATTTAAAAAATTTCGCAATTTTGGAACAATTGCATGTCCCTCATTAGTGAGAAAAATCCCTGGTTTATAAATGTCTACAAGACCATTAGCACGCATTAACTCAATATGACTTCGTACGGTTCGCTCTGGAAGATCCGTCGCTGTAGCTAAGGTCCTACGTCCTATAGGCTCTTCATAAACTAGGTGGTTTAGTATTTTATATCGTTCCTTTAATACACTCACGATTTCAGGAACAATACGTTCACATATCATTAGAAACTCGTTCATTGGCTCCCTCCTTTGCCCGTTGGGATTCTATGAATCGTTTTTCGTCCCATGTGAACAAAATCTGTCCCACCAAAATCAAAAAAATACTTTTTACACTTGTATTGTATACCCTACGTAGATTTTATTCAACCCTTTATAGTAGAAAACGACATAATTTAGGTAATTTATATGGTATTATGCCTAAATCATGTCGTTTATATATTTATTTTATTTTGTACCAAAGATACGGTCGCCAGCATCGCCTAAACCAGGCAAAATGTAACCATGATCATTGAGCTTTTCATCAAGGGCAGCTACATAAATAGGAACATCAGGATGTTCTTTATTCACTGCTTCCACACCTTCAGGAGCCGCAACAAGACACATTAACTTAATATTTTTAGCGCCTTTTTCCTTTAACAATGTAATAGCAGCTGCTGCACTACCACCAGTAGCTAACATTGGATCTGTTACTATAAAGTCGCGTTCACCTACATCAGAAGGTAACTTGCAGTAGTATTCTACAGGTTTCAATGTTTCTGGATCACGGTATAAGCCAACATGACCAACCTTTGCAGTTGGAATCAAGTTAAGCATACCATTAACCATGCCAAGGCCTGCACGAAGAATCGGAATAATACCCAATTTTTTACCTGCAATACGTTTTCCAGTCATTTTAGTTAAAGGTGTTTGTACTTCTACATCTTCTAATGGAAGGTTACGAGTGATTTCATAACCCATCAACATAGTAATCTCATCAAGTAATTCTCTAAAATCCTTAGAGCCTGTTTCTGCATCACGCATCAATGTAACTTTGTGTTGAATTAATGGATGTGTCATAACATTAACTTTCATGACTGTCCTCCTATAAATAATTTACATACCCCATCGGTATCCATTTAATATTCATATTTACTCTATCATAGATTGATAAATCATGCCATATAAATATTAAAAGGGATGTGTCTAGGCACACCCCTTTTATGCTACTCATAGGTTTATAGGACTACAAATATGTAATTGCTATAGTTAATCTAATAGATTAGTATAAAGGATACGCTTCACAAAGTGCTGCTACACGTTTGCTTGCTTCTTCATGAATTGCTTTATCTTCAGGATTTTTAAGAACAGTTGCAATGATGTCTGCAATTTCTTCCATATCTTTTACTTGTAAGCCACGTGTTGTAAGAGCTGGTGTACCAAGACGGATACCACTTGTTACAAATGGGCTAGCTGGATCAAATGGAATTGTATTCTTATTACATGTAATACCTACTTCATCAAGTAAGTGTTCTGCTTCTTTACCTGTTAAACCAGTATTGCGAACATCTACAAGCATAACGTGAGTATCTGTACCGCCAGAAACAATTGTTAAGCCTTTTTCTTGCAATGCAGCAGCCAATGCTTTTGCATTATCGATAACTTGTTGTGCATATACTTTAAACTCAGGTTGTAATGCTTCACCAAATGCTACAGCTTTAGCAGCAATAACATGCATCAAAGGACCACCTTGAATGCCAGGGAAGATAGCTTTGTCGATTGCTTTTGCATATTTTTCTTTGCAAAGAATCATACCGCCACGAGGACCACGTAATGTTTTATGAGTTGTTGTAGTAACGATATCAGCATATTCTACAGGATTTGGATGTAAACCTGCGGCTACAAGGCCTGCGAAGTGAGCCATATCTACCATGAAGATAGCATCAACTTCATGAGCTACATCAGCCATTTTTTTGAAGTCAATTTGACGGCTATAAGCACTACCACCAGCGATAATCAATTTAGGTTTTGCTTCTAAAACGATTTTACGGAACTCATCATAATCGATTTGTTGTGTTTCTGCATCTACACCATAAGGTACTACATTAAAATATGTACCAGATACATTAACAGGAGAACCATGAGTTAAATGACCACCGTGGGATAAGTTCATACCCACAATAGTATCACCTGGTTGTAATAATGCGAAATACACACCAAAGTTCGCTTGAGAACCAGAGTGAGGTTGTACGTTGGCATGTTCTGCACCGAACAAGCGTTTTGCACGTTCAATAGCTAATGTTTCGATAACATCAACATTTTCACAACCGCCATAATAACGTTTACCAGGATACCCTTCTGCATATTTGTTAGTTAATACGCTACCTTGAGCTTCCATTACGGCTTGAGAAACAAAGTTTTCAGAAGCAATCATTTCTAATTTATCGCGTTGGCGTGCTAATTCTTGATTGATAACAGCTTGAATATTAGGGTCTTGTTTTTCTAAGAAACTCATGAGAATCCTCCTCGTGCAAAACGAATATATATAGGTAATGATGTATTACTTGTCTAGTGCTTTAATTTTCTCTACACGGCGTGCGTGACGACCACCTTCGAACTCTGTTTCCATAAAGATGGCTACAATATCGTTAGCTAGGCCAGGACCAATAACGCGTTCCCCCATTGTGAGAATATTAGCGTCATTATGTTCACGACATGCATGAGCAGAGAATGTATCATGACAAAGAGCAGCGCGAATACCTGCAATCTTATTTGCTGCAATACCGATACCAATACCAGTACCACAAATCAAAATACCTCTGTCTGCTTGACCAGATACAACTGCATTTGCTACAGATACAGCAATGTCAGGATAATCGCAAGAATCAGCTGTATGACAGCCAAAATCCTCTACTTCATGTCCCAATGCATTTAATAATTCCTTAACGGATGCTTTTAAATGTAATCCGCCATGATCACAACCGATTGCAACTTTCATAATTTCATCTCCTACGCCTTCTGAGGCACTAATCTAAGACCAGCCTCTACTAAGTGATAAATTTGTTCCGCACATTGATTATATACGGTTTGATCAGATCCATAGGGGTCCATCACATCACCATCTTGACCACCCCACTCGGAAATCGTTTTGATTTTACCTTCCTCAAACGGGAATTGGCGAAGTAGTACAGATTTGTGATCTTTCGTCATACCAATGATAAGATCTGCTGCATTCACGAGTTCCATCGTCAATGGTCTCGATTCATGATCAGAAATATCTGCAATGGAACGGATAGCTTCAACGGCTTGGTCTGTTGGCTTTGCTCCATAAGCGGCAAATAGACCAGCTGATACAGTCGTCACATCCTTATGTTGCTCCGCTGCAAGGGCCCTTGTAATACCTTCAGCCATAGGGCTGCGACAAGTATTACCGGTACACACAAATAAAATATTCATAATAACATCCTTACTTAATCACATTTTGTGATTACTTTATACATTATAGCAAATTCATCCAATATGTAAAGACATATTTCTATTATCAGTGGACATTTTTATGCTAGTAAATTTACTTATAAATGATATGATGGCTCGATGCCTTCTCCATACGATTCATAATAGCTACACCAAAACCGTCATCATCAACACCTTCCGCTAAGATTAAGGTAACATGATTTTCATTAAAATGTAATAGGCTTTTGTAAAAGTCATGACCTAATGATAAGGCATCACCATAGTTGCCAAAACAATGGAATATAAAGCGTGTATCCTCTTTCATAAGGTTATATGTTTCATGACTCACTAAACAACCTATAGGACCTTCTATCCCCTCTGAAAGCTCTTTAAAAGTACTTGCCACCCTCTCTGGAATACCAACAACAACTGTCATAGGTGCATCAGGCGCATAGTGCGTATACTTCATACCAGGAGCCTTAGGCTTAGTGGTAGCATTAACTAGAGCAGTATCATACTCAACAGTAGACACAACATTTTCAAGCTGTGCTTTTGTAATGCCACCAGGTCTCAATATAATGACCTTGTCATCATGTACTTCTACCACAGTAGACTCTACACCAATTGTACATGAGCCAGCATCTAAAATATATGAAATACGGCCATTCATATCATGGTAAACATCTTGTGCCGTTGTAGGACTTGGCCGTCCAGATATATTAGCACTAGGAGCCGCTATAGGTACTCCTGCACGTTCTAATAATGCGCAGCATACCTTATGATCAGGGCAACGTAATGCCACACGAGGTAACCCGCCTGTAGCACGATCTGGCACTAAATCAGATTTAGGCAATGTAATCGTCAAAGGCCCTGGCCAAAACGTATCCATTAATCGTTGAGCTGTGATGGAAACCTCTGTTACCAAAGGTTTTATGCTTTCACTATTAGGAACGTGTAAAATCAATGGATTATCTGAAGGACGACCTTTAGCGGCGTAAATTTTATCCATCGCCTCCGGATCAAGTCCATTAGCGCCCAGTCCATATACAGTTTCTGTAGGAATTGACACCAATTCCCCATTACGTAAAGCGCGAGCAAGCATATCTAGTTCTTGATCTGATGGATTTGTAATAATTTGAGTATCCATATTATCCCTCATACACAGCTGTTACAACGCGGTCATTTCCACCGAGGTCAGCAATACATTGAATATTAGAGTACTGCCCAGTTTCTTCCAATAAAGCTTTCACAGCCTCAGCTTGATCAAAACCTATTTCAAAGGCTATACGGCCTTGTGATTTTAAATATGTGCCACATGTTTTAGCCAAAATACGATAGAAATCAAGTCCATCTTCACCGCCAAACAAGGCAATGTGGGGCTCATTTAATACGTCCTGAGACAATAATTTAGCATCCCCAGTACGGATATAAGGTGGATTTGATACGATAAGATCAAAATGTTCATTTTTACCATCTAGAGCAGAAAACATATCAGACTCTAACAATTGAACACGATCATTTAAGTTAAATCTTTCACTATTTACCTCAGCCAATGACAAAGCATCGGCAGATATTTCAATACCCATGCCACACGCATTCGGCAAATAATGCAATAGACTTAACAATATCGTACCAGGGCCCGTACATACATCAAGGATACGAATATTACTATCCTTTTGATACATGCCTAGTACATGCTCAATCAAAGTTTCGGTATCAGGTCGTGGGATCAATACCTTATCATTAACCTTAAAGGTCAATCCCATAAAGTCCTTTTTTCCAATGATAGCCGCTACACAATGCCCCTTAGCTCGTTCTTGAATGAGAGGTCTAAAAGCATCGAGTTCCTCTTGAATAAGCGGTTGGTCATAATGGGTATATAGATAAATACGATCCTTGCCTAAAACGTGAGAAAGCAGTACTTCCCCATCAAGTCGAGGTGTATCCATCTCCTTGCTTTGAAAGTACTGCTCTGTCCACTGGAGAATACGACCGATTGTCCAAATCTCCTTATGCATTTGTATTAGCCTCCTGCATTTTTGCCGCTTGGTCAGCAGCATTTAAGGCTTGAATGATTTCATCTAGATCGCCATTTAAAATAGCATCTAATTTATACAATGTTAAGTTAATACGATGATCTGTTACGCGACCTTGTGGATAGTTATAGGTACGAATACGTTCACTACGGTCACCTGTACCAACTTGGCTCTTACGGTCTGCTGCCATGCTAGAAATAGCCTCTTGTTCAGCTTGGTCTTGCAATTTTGCACGCAATACACGCATAGCTTTTTCACGATTTTGTAATTGAGAACGTTGGTCTTGACATGCTACAACGATACCAGATGGTAAGTGGGTAATACGAACAGCAGACTCAGTTTTATTGATATGCTGCCCCCCCGCACCACTTGCACGATAGGTGTCAATTTTTAAGTCTTTTTCATTAACTTCAATATCAACATCTTCCATTTCTGGCAATACCGCTACTGTAACGGTAGATGTATGTACACGGCCTTGTGTTTCCGTAGCAGGTACACGTTGTACACGGTGTACACCAGATTCAAATTTCATCTTGGAGTATACATTTTCACCATCTACGGAGAAAATAACCTCTTTAAATCCACCAAGCTCAGGTTCATTAGCATCGATAATCTCACAACGCCATCCTTGGCTTTCCGCATATTTTGTGTACATACGGAACAAGTCGCCTGCGAATAATGCAGCTTCATCACCGCCAGCACCACCACGAATTTCGATGATGATGTTCTTATCATCATTAGGGTCTTTAGGCAATAAAAGAATTTGTAATTTCTCTTCTAATTCCTCCTTTTGAGGTTTTAGCTCTTTCAGTTCCTCTTGTGCCATTTCGCGGAATTCTTCATCCATGGATTTATCTTCAATAACTTCCATAGCTTCATCAATACCAGCTAATACTTTTTTATAAGTACGGAATGTTTCAACTGTTTCAGATAATTGAGCATGTTGACGTGTTAATTTACGCCATTCATCTTGGCGTGCAATCACTTCAGGGTCACTGATCCGCTGCTCCAGGTCCATAAATTTATCTTCAATAACTTGTAATTTATCTACTAACATGTTTATTCCTCTTCATATGCATCACTCTCAGGAGGGCGAACCTCTTCAAGAGCTCGTATAGCGACTTCAATTTGATCATCTTCTGGTTCACGGGTGGTCATGTACTGTAATGCAAGACCTGGTTTGATAAGAGCTTTCACAAAGGAATGCTCACTACGACCAGCAAGACGAATAACCTCGTACGCAATACCTGCCACTACTGGCATGAGAAGTACGCGGCTTACGATACGTTCCAACAAATTAGGCCAACCCAAAAAAGCGAATACAAAGATACTTACTACCATAACGATAAGTAAAAAATTTGTACCACATCGCGGATGTAAACGACTTTGTTTACGAACGTTTTCTACAGTAAGAGGCAAATCTAATTCATAGGTATGAATTGTTTTATGCTCAGCCCCATGATATTGGAAAACTCGTTGAATATCCTTCGTAAGACCAATACCCCAAATGTAGAGTAGAAAAAGAACTAAACGAATGACCCCTTCAATGAGATTTAATACTACATGATTATCCTGTACACCAGGAATAAATTTTACGATAAATGTAGGTAATGCTAAAAATACAGCTATCGCAAATATGGTGGAAATAACCATAGTAATGGCAATTTCACTATTAGACATTTCTTCTTCTTCATCGCCAGCGGCTTTAGCGGAGAAGGACAATGCCTTCATGCCAATGACTAGAGATTCATAGAGGGCTACACAACCCCGAAGAAATGGTTTTTTCAAAATTGGATATGTGTCAGTGATAGATTTTGTAGGCTCTTTTTGAACTACAATGGTTCCTGCTGGTTCTCGTACAGCTGTTGCTGTAACGCCAGGGCCCCTCATCATGACACCTTCGATCACAGCTTGTCCACCGACAAACTTTTTAATACGTTCTGTGTTCACAAGAGCTCCTCTCATAAACAAATAGAGGCAGAGCCCATAGCCCTGCCAATAGATGCTACATTACATGACAAATTATTTGCCGTAACGTTTGTTAAATTGTTCAATACGACCACGAGCTTGAGCAGCGCGTTGTTGACCAGTGAAGAACGGATGGCATTTGGAGCAAACGTCTACACGAAGGTCTTCTTTTACAGAGCCAGTTTTGAATGTGTTGCCACAACCGCAA
>JAGZGB010000008.1 GCA_018367495.1 Veillonella sp.
TGTGCCGGAAGAGCATCCGCTGATGATTCGATCACTCTTCACCTCGTCTACCCTAACGACTGCCTTCGCGGGTACTTGCGCTATTCGCCTTTACGAATTCGGACTTCCTTTCTATGATATACGGCAGAATGAGTACAAATATAAATTATGTACTAAGCTATATTATACTAAAAAAATCGATAAGATGTAAATATTTCCACTTATTCAAAGCTATAAAAAATGATTTTTTCTATATTTCACGATATTTTCATTGTAAGAAATTATACTTCAATCAATCTAAATTTTATGCAATTAGATTTTGTTATTTTTAAATTCATATGTATATAATTTGGGAGAGACGAATTATGACAAAAACAATGATTAATAATAAAAAACAGAAAAAACATAAAAATACAATGAAGTACAGAAAATTGCGTCGTTGGGTGCTTCCTGCAGTATTAGGTGCAGCCCTTTCTACTTTGGCAATGCTTCCAACCTTTGCAGCAGAAGCACAAACTAATGCTAACGCAGCCACTGTAACTACAACAAAACAAGCTACAACAGTACCATCTACACAAGAAAACACTCCACAAAACAGTGCTCCACATAGCAAACCGCCTATAGGTCAACCAACAACAGGGTCGCCTAATGGAGCACCGCCTAATCATATGGCACCACAAGTTGAAGTAAATCCAACTACTTTCACAGGCACAACTGTGGTAACCGAAAGCAAATCTATGGCTCATGAATTGATCACCAATACAACTGCTGACCAAAATGCTTTTATCAGTAAAAACAAAGCGGTCGTAAATATTGAAAATAGTGTATTCGACAAAACGGGAAATACTACAAATGATGACAATAGTAATTTTCATGGCCAAAACGCAGTAGTCCTCGGTATCGACGACAGTCAAATTAACATTAAAGGTAGCAATATTACATCTAACGCTAATGGATCAAATGCAATCTTTGCCACTGGTGAAGGCTCTATTATCAATGTAGAGAATACTAATATTCACACTAAAAATGATTCTTCTCGTGGTCTAGATGCTACCTATAAAGGCACTGTAAATGGTAAAAACCTAACTATTACCACTGAAGGCGCTCATTCTGCTACACTTGCTACAGACCGTGGAGAAGGCACTATTACTGTAGAAGCAGCTAAACTAACAACCTCTGGCGCAGGCAGTCCTATTATCTACTCAACGGGTAATATTACGGCTAATAACATCAACGGTGTAGCTAACAACAGTGAAATTGGTGTCGTTGAAGGTAAGAACTCTATTACCCTTACAAATTCCAATGTAATAGGCTACAAAGACAATGGCTTTATGCTCTACCAAAGCTTCTCTGGTGATGCTGAAAGCGGTGTTGCACGCCTTAAAGCAGAAAATAACACCCTCACCACACACTCCACAGGTGCGTTTATCTATGTTAACAACACCACTGCTGAAGTAAATTTGTCTAACAATGCTATTTCCATGCCTAATACCACTACTCTCGTGAAAGCAGCAGCTGACTCTCGTTGGGGCAAGGCTGGTGAAAACGGAGGTCATCTCACACTCCGCACCTCTAACCAAGAACTAAGTGGTAACATCGTGGCTGACTCCATCAGTACTGTTGCACTAGACATGACAAATGGCTCTAGCCTTGTGGGAGCTATCAATACCGACAATACAGCTAAAGAAGTAACTGTGAAACTCAGCAAAGACTCCACATGGACACTCACTGGTGACAGCTATGTAAAATCTTTAACTAACGAAGACACAACAGGCAATAACATTCACTTGAATGGATATAAACTAGTTGTAGCTGATAAATAAAACTCAGAAATAAAAGAGGCAACGTCGACGTTGCCTCTTTTATTTCTATGCCGATTCAGAACCATACAAAGCTGCATAAGGTTATATCAAAATTTATCCTGAGAGTTCATGCATGAATTAGTCTATCAAGTAACAGTCATATATGGGCCATAGTTTTAATACAACTACAGACTTGTAGTTTTCATATTACACTTTAATTATTAAACCAATACGATTTAAACTATATAGCTATAATAACATAAATCATGCCCTATGTACGTATTTGCAAAGCACCATCCCATCTCTTAACTATCTAAGAGATGAATTACATCATCTCTGCTATCAGCCTCTACATATCCGAAATAACTCTTATGAGTAGAAATGACCGCGCAATAGTGACGGTTCCATTCGATAACCATCCTAAATAAATATAAAATAAATACCCTCCTATATATGTTCCTGCAGCGACTTTACGTAGGACGGAGCAAAGGGACATATATAGGAGGGTATACCTTTAATATAAAAGTTGTAGAATGGAACCAAACGGAATGGTATCAAACTACTCATCAAGAGTTATTCCGCAAGTCCTTGTTCTCTACCGATAATATCAGCAATTTCTTGGCATAGTGCTTGTAGTTCTTCTTGATTAGGACCTTCGGCCATTACGCGAATGAGTGGTTCTGTACCAGATGCACGTACTAGAACGCGCCCTTCATCGCCAAGTTCACCTTCAGCTGTAACGATGGCAGCTTTGATAATATCATTATCTTCCCAACCTGTTTTTGTAGCAACGCGAACGTTTACTAATACTTGTGGGTATTTTGTCATGATGCTAGCGAGCTCAGATAGCGGTTGATTTTTTTCTTTCATAAGAGCCGCCACTTGAACAGCTGTTAACATGCCATCACCAGTTGTATTGTGATCCAAGAAGATTACGTGACCAGATTGTTCACCACCAACAGAGAGATCATGTTCACGCATGTATTCCAATACATAGCGGTCACCAACAGCAGTGGAGACTGTTTTCATACCAAGTTCTTCTGCCGCTTTATGGAACCCAATATTACTCATAACAGTACCAACTACAGTATCGCCTTTAAGTTTGCCTTCTTCTTTTAATTTAAGTGCACACAATAGCATAATTTGGTCACCATCGAGAACTTGACCTTTTTCGTCTACCAATAAGCAACGATCCGCATCACCATCGTTAGCGATACCAAGGTCTGCATTGTGTTGTTGAACAGCTACTTGCAATCCTTCAATATGTGTAGAGCCACAGTGATGGTTAATATTCAAGCCATCTGGATTTACATTGATATTGATTACTTTAGCACCAAGGCCAGACAAAATTTCAGGGCCTACACTAGAAGCAGCACCGTTCGCACCATCATAAACTATTGTCAAGCCTTCAAGGGATGTATCAATTGTGTGACGCACAAAGTGAGCATAGAAATGTGCCAAATTACTATTGAACTCAATTGTACCGATGCCATCACCCGTAGGGCGTGCCAATTCATTATCCGCACTTTGACGAACATATTGTTCTAATTCATCTTCTACTTCATCTGGCAATTTATAGCCATTACCATCAAAGAATTTAATGCCATTATCTGGATATGGATTGTGAGATGCAGAAATAACAGCACCCGCATCAAATCCTTGTTGACGTACAAGGTATGCTACAGCAGGAGTAGGTATAACACCAGCGATGACAACATTGCCACCAACAGAGCAAATACCCGCTGCTAATGCACTTTCAAGCATAGAACCGGAAATACGTGTATCGCGACCAATCAAGAATGTAGGATGATCTTTTTCTTTACCAAAATATGTAGCCGCAGCACGGCCTAAATGATAGGCTAATTCAGGTGTTAAAAATTCATTAACAACACCACGTACACCATCTGTACCAAATAAACGAGCCATAATTATCCTCCTCTAGGGATTGTGAAAATCACAAGTCCTCATATATTTACTGTTGTGTATTATATCACAATATATACACCACTCATATAGACACTATATAGATATACTATTTTACAGTACCAATATGAACTTATACTGTAGTTTTCTTTACAATATATTCTACTACCAACTAGTTAGGTTTTGCATATTTTGCCATACATAAGATAGCAGTTTCCGCTCCATCAAGGGCGGCACTCATAATGCCACCTGCATAGCCAGCCCCTTCCCCCATAGGATAAAATCCACCTACAGTCGGAGAAATACGATCTTCATTACGTCCCATCCGAAGCGGGGCAGAGGTGCGTGTTTCAACCCCTGTCATACACACCGATGGATCATCAAATCCATGAATGCGTCGTCCCCAATATGGCAATGCCCGTTCTAATACAGACGTTACGAATGGTGGTAAGCAATCATGTAAATCGCAATTGACCACACCCGGTTCATAGCTATATGTGCTATCCTGTACGCTTGGCGCTTGTGAAAGCCCCAAAAACTGACCTACAGTCTGAGCAGGTGCATGGAAGTTAGAACCGCCTAACTCATAAGCTTTACGCTCCCATTCACGTTGGAAAGCAACGCCATCGAGTGGATGTGAACCAAAGTCATCAGGACCTACATTAACTACGATAGCACTGTTTGCAACACCACTATCACGAGCAAATAAACTCATGCCATTGACAACCACCCCTCCATTTTCAGAGGCAGATGCTACAACTTGACCACCGGGGCACATACAGAAGCTATACGCTGTACGTCCTGTTTCCTTATCATGAAACACAAGGGAGTATTCCGCTGCACCAAGGCCCAAGCTAGATGGTTCTACACCATATTGGGACTCATCAATGACAGCTTGGTCATGCTCGATACGAACGCCAATGGCAAATGGTTTCGCCGTCATTTCTACATTGCGTTTATGTAACATTTCATACGTATCACGTGCACTATGGCCTACACCAGAAAGTACAACTGTCGTATCAATGCGTTCGTTACCATTCACTTCAACACCTACGATGTGGTCGTTTTCAATAAACAAATCAGTTACTTTTGCACCAAAGTGAACTTCTCCACCCCATTCGATGATACGTTCACGCATAGCTTTTACCATATTCCGTAACTTATCTGTACCTACGTGAGGTTTATGTTTATATAATATTTCCTCAGGAGCGCCGAACTCTACAAAATATTTGGAGATTTCATGCAATCTTGGATGTGTAACGCGGGTTGTCAGTTTGCCATCAGAGAAGGTACCTGCACCTCCCTCGCCAAATTGTACGTTAGATTCAGGCTTAAATACGCCCTCTTTCCAAAACGTTTCTACATCTTGGCTACGAGTATCAACGTCTTGACCTCGTTCAAGAACGATTGGACGGTACCCTTCACGAGCTAGATAAAAGGCCGCTAGCATACCTGCTGGTCCAAAGCCCATCACTACAGGACGATGTGCTAAAGGCACATTACCATGAATAATAGGTTCTGGATCTTCTGGGGTAAATACAGATACGTCCTTTTGTTTACCTAGTTTTTTCATAATTTGAGCTTCTTTATGAACCTCAGCAAACAAGGTATACACAAATACAATATTAGGTTTTTTACGAGCATCTACAGCGCGTCGCACAACGTGAATTGTTTCAATGGCACCACGTAACTGAGGATACTTATTTTCTACAATATCTTTAATATCCGACTTGACCGTAACGGCCACGCGGAGATTTATTATTCTAATCATATCTTTCCTTATTTAAACTATCCTTTTCGGTTAGCAAAGGTCTTTATTATTTGACCTAAATCCTTCAAATTTAACCTACCAGAAATTAGTTATACAATATTATTATACAATATTACTGTAAAAGCTAATACATAATAAACAGAGATCTCTATAAAGCATTAAAATAGACCCTAATAGAGTTGAATCTTATCCTCTATTAGGGTCTTATTTATAATTTAGGTCCATAGGTAATAACAATTTGAGAAATCGCTATTACGCCTCTAATCTATGAGCTAGGTAGACTTCTTTTGTATATCAACCTTAACATGTACCGTCGTTGTATTACTATTAACACCACTTGGTAATACTAAGTTGTAATTACCTTGAATACTCTTAGTAGTACCAGTAAGATCCACTGGTTCAGTTTGAATTTCCGTAACAGAATCAATCATTTCTTCTCGACCTGTCACAGTTAACTGGGTTGGTGTAACAGATACGGCCTTAACCTCATACCCATCTAATACCTTTCCAACAGTTGGCACGGTAATAGGAACAGCTTTGTCTTTACGCAATAAATTTAATTCATATTGCGCCTGTCCTTGGTTTGGATTGATATGAACATCTAATACATTACCAGATATATCCCAAGCTTCTAACGTACTGACAGCACTAAAGTTCTTAGTTTGGCCAGCAATATTAACTTTCATAACCACCTTATTTACGGCATTAACAAGCTGTTTACGTCCAGATACAGTTACCTCTTTCGGTACAACGGTTACTGACTTGAGAGCAATATCATCCGAGAATTTACCAATTGGAACAATTTCAACCGGTATTTTTCGCTCTGCATATTCATCTACATTGATTGTAATAGTATCAGGCTTAATCTCCACAAGACTCATACCTGATGGTGGCTTAAATCCTATGGTTACATTATTTTGTCCTGGCTTCACACCAGATGCATCGATATAAGCACGAAGATTGTCTGCTTTCATAGAAATAATCGTATCACGTGGACCAGATAATACGATGCGTACAGTATCTGGCGCATCCTCTATGATGTAATTATCCTTAAGATTTTGAACCTGAACAGGTATTGTATACGTTACCTCCATCACAGGATTCTGATCTCTCATAATAAAGAACCACATAACAATGGCTGCTAGTAAGGATAATAACTTAGCTGGCCAATTACGTTTCAAATGTATCATCATTTTTTCGCCCCCCATTTCCACATACTAGTAATGGTTTGACGAGGACGTTCCATAAACGTGCGCAACGCTTCTTTAATTTGGTCTTCCGGTAAATGGCGATAAATATGACCGCCATAGGTATACGAAATGGTTCCTGTTTCCTCACTGACAACAACAACAACAGCGTCCGTTTGTTCAGATAAGCCAATCGCTGCACGGTGACGCGTACCAAGTTCAGTACTCAATGTGCGATCTTCAGTTAGCGGCAACAAACAACCAGCCGCACGAATTCGGCCATCACGAATAATTAGCGCGCCATCATGAAGCGGTGTACTAGGAACGAAAATATTTTTAATCAATTCACGACTTAGCACCGCATCAATTAAAATACCTGTATCAACGAAGTCATTGAGACCGACTTCACGTTCAAATACGATAAGTGCCCCTGTGTGCTCACGGGACATAACACGAGCCGCCGCCATCACTTCATTGATGGCCATGTCCATTTCCTCTTCATTAACATTCTGTGCTTTACTGAAAATTCGACCACGGCCCAATTGTTCTAAAGCACGCCGCAATTCCGGCTGAAATACTACCGGCAACGCAAAGAGAAGAACGGTCATACTTTGTTGCAAAATCCAATTAATAACATATAGATTTAGTAAATGACTCAATAAATTTAGAATGGCTAACATCACGAGGCCTTTTAAAAGAGAAACGGCTCGTGTATCTTTAAGCAATTTATATAAATAATATATACCTACAGCAACAATTAAGATATCCGCGATATCAAGAAGCCTAAAGGTATGTATAAGTGCGTCAATATGCATAAAAAAAGCTCCTTATACAAAATAATAAGGTGCAGCCAACTACTTGACTGCACCTTATATTTTAACTCATTTTAAAAGCACTGTAAATTTAATATACTTAGATGTTTTGTGTTTCAATCCACACATCCATCTGTCCACCACACACCATACCTTCTTTTACAGCTACATCGTCATCTAAAAGAACTTCGATACGACGATGTGATTCTTTTTTATTCAAGGAATCAACAGCGCTTAGCCGAATCTCATTTTCAGCACGACCTCCACCGATAGTACCAAAGATAGATCCATCGGGGAATACTACCATAGATGTACCAGCCTTACGCGGTGTAGAACCACGGGTAAATAAAATAGTAGCTACAGCTAGTGTTTCATTTTTACGAGCACTTAAATATTCAATAAACTCACGATTCATAGCTCACTCTACCTTTCCGCAATGAGCCGCCTTTTTTACCACGCACCACTGCCAAATATTCGCTAACGATAGATAATGCAATCTCCTCAGGAGTTTGTGCACCTAAGTCTAGACCAATTGGTGCATATACCATATCTAATTCTTCTTGCGTCCAACCTTGTTCACGCAATACTTCAAATGCATAATGAATACGCTTTTGACTGCCCATAACACCCATATAGGTTGGCAAATAATCGCGCAATTGTTCTAAGCATACATTATCATACTCATGAGCACGAGTAACAATGATAAAGCCATTATATTCATCAAGAGGTAAATCATTTTTAAAGTTTTCTAATGGTAAGCATTTACGAGTTACACGTTCATCAAAGAATTCAGGAACTACATATTCTGGGCGGTCATCTACAACGGTTACACGGCACCCGATAAATAATAATAAATCGGTAATAGCACGGCTCACATGACCAGCACCCAATACGAGAACAGATGGATCGTTTTCTACAGGCTGTACGAAACATTCCGCTTCGCCTACCATACATAAAGAATTAAGCTTTGCTTTATCTACCATAAATCCTTCGATTGGTGTGCCATACAAAACACTACCATCTTCAGCATAAATTGTCTTATTCCCTTGACGAGGGCCAGACAATACAGTAACCATCAGCGTAGTTTCTGTAAGCTGAAGACGGTCTTTCATCACATCATAGATCGTTTCCATCTTGATTCCTTTCATAATCCCATGCAGTAACAGCTTCTAAAACACCGCCACCAACGGCAAGGGATTTATCTGAAATACTATAACAATGAGCTTCTTCACAACGAGCATCTACATCGGCCAATTTAAAATGGTCGGATACGATGAGCCCGCTCTTAAGAATCCCTCTAAGAATACCTGTAATTTTTGCCCGCACTGGCTCTTCATCTACATAACCAATGACTTCATTAGCTTGTACAGAATCGCCAATATGGCGCTTAGCTGTAAACAGACCAGCCTTTGGTGAGTGAATAACACGTTCATGAGTATAACCACCTACATTACCGGGGATTCCCGTATTAGGCTGCGCTGGACCATCATAGATGCAACGACCTAAGTAATGACCGCGCATAGTTTCAATAACAACATCCACATCATGCCCTGCAGTAAATCCAGGCCCCACACCAATGACGAGATCTGCGTCATCACGATTGGTACCAAGATTCTTTTTACTTAAAATAGCATCTACAACAATAGCTGGCTTCAATGTATCAAGTAGCTCTTCATATAAACTAGTCACAACGGGAATAACACCTTGTGCCAACGTATCTGCTACTTCGCTAAGGGCTACATGACGTGCTACAAAGCGTTCCAAAATCATTTCTCCACGATGCACAGCATTGCCATAACATACTTCACGGCGAATCATGGTAGGAATGGCGATTTCGTTAATCACCACAGGATAGCCTGCACGTTTCAATCTATATACAGCGCCAGAAGCGATGTCTCCGCCTCCGCGCATAAGCACTAATGGTTTCATAATGCCTCACTTTCACGTTGTTTCAAACGCTCAAAATCATCGGGTGTGTCAATATCATATCCAACATCGTCACGAATCCATAATTTGGTAACATGGTCTTTACCACTATCGCGAATGATAGTTTTGCCACCTTGGTCCCCTTGGATATGTTGCAATGATTCAAACCAATGTGAACCAAATAGAACAGGATTTCCCGACTGATAATTCGCCCCATAATGCGGGACGACGATAGTTTTCGAATGAAAGTTATCACTAAATGCACTAATAACCTGATGTACAACATTCCCAGTCAATAGTGGTTGATCCCCTACAGAACAAAGAATGCCGTCTAGCGGTATCGGTGAGTTTTCTACCAAATGACGTACTCCTATCGCTATGGACAAGCCTTGTCCACGATTAGGATATTCATTCTGAACCACTTCAAACCCATAGCTCGTAACTATAGGTTCTAATCTTTCATGATCATCACCAGTAACCGCTACAAAAGGTAGTTTACAGGATTCAATAAGTCCTACCGAATCATTCCATCCACAATGAAGAGCCCCACAGACCGCATCTAAAACAGTTTTACCACGCCAAGGTAAAAGTTGCTTATTACATCCCATGCGCTTGGATTGACCTCCTACGAGGAGGACAATGCCAATACGCAAAGGACAACGGTCTATGGGGTCTCTCATGGGACTGAAAGCGGTATTAGATTTTTCTTTCACATAAGTCATGAGTACCTACCGACATTGAATAATGCGACGGATTTCACAACTTGCTTTGTATCCATCAGCTAAGATGATGTCGGAAATGTCGCTATCTACAATATGATCAATAAAATCATCAATGATACGATGTTGCACCGTTTCATAACCGGTACAGAACAGAATTTTTTTACCTTTACTGTATTGGAATAAACCTTGTTTATGGAGCACAAGATCAGCCAACATGCGCGGTGTTACAATGGCGCCCATATCGCGTTTCACAATATCTTGAACAAGCTCGATGTTATGCACGTGCTCATCATCAAGCGGCGCTCCTAACATTTGTAAATTCACAAGACCAATCGTAGTCTTTGTGAGAGATGGGATAACTGGCTCAGTCGTCTTAGGCGCCTTAAGCCATTTTTCCTTTGCCCCATCTGCTTCTACTACAATTTGCCAGTTCGGATGCAATTTTGCTAAACCATCGATAAAATCACAATCTAAGGAGTCCACTTTTGTTCCTGTAATGCCAGAGAACCACGCACCACAATATCCACGCAAAATACGATCAGTACAATATTCATCAGCTTCATTAATATTTCGAGTATAAATCGGTTCATAATGAGCCACTTGAGATTCATAGAGTCGAGTCGTAGTCGTAACTACGATGGGCTGACCCTTCAGCCTTCCATATTCTACTAATTTTGAAAGCACCGTCGTTTTACCGCCTGCCCCAACAAGGGCCACGATTCCCGGCTGAATCAACCGATTCCAATAGGATGTTTGTGATGTCATAAAACCAGGCCTCCTTAGAAAGGAAAAGTAAATAGAAATCTCTATACTTTATATTTCTCGTCCATAGCCATAAATACCTTCTCAGGTGTCATAGGTAATGTACGAACGTCCGCACCAACTGCATTTTTAATAGCATGTTGAATAGCTGGACTAGCCGTATTAATAACAACTTCACCAATAGATTTAGCACCAAATCCGCCTGTCGGTTCATAAGACTCTACAAAGTCTACATGTAACTCACCGATATCTTGACGGGTTGGAATTTTATAAGTCATAAGGTTATTAGTCTCTAAACGACCATTATTGGAATAGCGTACATCTTCATATAACGCCATGCCGATAGCTTGTACCACGCCGCCTTCAACTTGAACGCGAGCCAATTTAGGATTGATAACAGTACCGCAGTCAATGCAGGAGTATGTATGAAGCGGAATAACCTTGCCAGTTTGTTTGTCTACTTTTACCTCTGCAATGGTTGCCATGAATGGAGGTGGAGATGTATGACTGCCCCATGTAGCGAAACCAGACAATTGTTCTGCATTAACGCCTACCAATAATTTTGGAGCTAATTGATGGATATCCATAGTTTGAGAACCATCTTTTGTGGTAGCTACAACGCCATCAAAGTCGACATTTTCTACATCTGTATCGAAGAATTGAGCGAACTTAGCAATAATCTTAGTGCGTAATTCTTCAGCAGCCATCTTAGCCGCCGTACCAGTTACATATGTTGTACTAGACGCATAGGAACCTGGGTCAAATGGCACGATGTCTGTATCAGATTCGATAACAGTCATGTATTCCATAGGACAGCCGATGATTTCACAAGCCATTTGAGTCAGTACGGTATTAGCACCCATCCCCATATCGGAAGAACCAGTGTACAATGTATAGTTACCATCATCACCAAGACGAATTTCTACAGATGCTACGTCAATGTTAGCAACACCAGAACCTTGTAATGCCAACGCCATGCCAAGTCCACCGCGATAACGTTCGTCAATATCCCAAGAGTGAGGACGTTCATCCCAACGAGCCATTTCTTTTACGCGGTTTACTGTATCTTGGAATAGACCAGAGTCAAGATATTCATCTGGAGCGTATACCAAGCTTTGTTCACCTTGAGCAATCAAGTTTTTTTGACGTAATTCAGCAGGGTCTACCCCCATCTTGTCCGCCAGGTTATTAACAGCACACTCTAATGGCCACAATGCTTCGGTAGCACCATAACCACGAAATGCACCGCCTGGGGTATGGTTCATATAAACGCCTTCTGTACCATAATGAACAGCTGTCGCTTTATTATACAAAGGAATAGACTTATGTTCACCCGCTGTTGTGGTAGTGAAGCAGTGAGTTGCATGAGCACCTGCATCAGTAATAGAATCCATATCTATAACCTTGATGATGCCATCTTTTGTGGCACCTACACGAATTTGCCATTCACGGGCATGACGTGTAGTAGAGCAAGTTTGCGCTTCAGTACGATCATATAAAAGATAACAAGGTTTCTTTAAAGTCCACGCTACAAAAGCTGTCATAAGTTCTGTGCAAGCCGTTTGTTTAGAACCGAAACCACCGCCGATACGAGGTTTGATTACGCGAACCTTTGTAGCCGGAATGCCTAAGGCACGCGCAATATGACGGCGTACATGGAATACGATTTGTGTGGAAGATACGATAACTACACGGCCTAATGCATCAATGTAACCATAACTTTGGAATGGTTCCATTGCTGTTTGGCGTGTAGCCTGGTCAAAGTAAGTACCATCTACTACATAATCACATTTTGCAAGTTCAGCTTCAATATCACCTACTCGTTTATGATAAGATACGCAAATATTGCGTTTATAATCTTGACCTACAGGGATATGATTAAGAATATCATCTTCAGGGTGGACTACTGTTTCATGGTCGATAGCCGTATGCATATCGAGCACAGGTTTTTGTACTTCGTATTCAACCTTAATAAGAGGCATCGCTTTAAGTGCTGTAGCTTCATCTTTTGCAACAACAAGAGCCACTTCATCGCCTACATAGCGAACTACAGGATCTAAGATAAGCGCATCATAAGCAGATGGCTCTGGATAGGTTTGACCAGCCAATGTAAAACGAGTATTAGGCACATCTTCATGTGTAAAGATCGCTTCTACACCAGGAATCAATTTAGCTTTAGATGTATCGATTAATTTAATGCGCGCCTGTGCATGAGGGCTACGAAGAACCTTAATAACGAGCGCATCTTTTGGAACAAAATCGCCAGTATAAGACGGTTTACCCGTCAAAATACCTTTAGAGTCAACCTTGTCATAAGATTTACCAATGTGCTTATTCATTATTTTAGGCCTCCTTCTAAGAATTTACGAACCCCTCGAAGTTGTGATTCATAGCCAGTACAACGGCACAAGTTACCGATGAGGTATTCACGAATCTCATCATCACTAGCCTTTGGATTTTTACGTTTCAAGTTGATAGCACTCATCATCATGCCCGTTGTACAGAAGCCGCATTGGTCAGCGCCTTCGCTAGCAATACAAGCCGCTAATAATTCAGCCTCTTCTTGCAAGCCTTCTAATGTAGTGATTTTATGACCAGGTGCACGGAATGTAGGATATGCACAAGATAAGATAATTTCGTCATCTACCCATACAGTGCAAAGGCCACAGTTTGTTGTGTCACAGCCACAACGTACACTGTAGTAACCAAGATTACGCAATGTATCCAACAACATTTCATCAGTTGGCACATTAACAGTTACATTTTTATTATTAATATTAAGTACGAGTTCCATTATTGTGCCACCTCCTTAGCCAAGCGTTGAACCATAGCTTTTACCATTTCCATGCGATATTCTTTGGAAGCATGAGAGTTAGATTGGTAAACTAATTCTTCAGATGCTAATTGACCTGCTTCTTTTGCTGCAGACAATCCTTTTTCTGAAAGCAGAGCACTTGCTTTTTCTGCTAATTGGGGCACTCCAGGTCTTGTACCGATGTACACTTCAACGCCTTTGTCATCACGGCGAAGAGCACCTGTCAACACTGGGAAGTCACCACGAGAGATGCGAAGAGCCTCTACAGCTACAGGCACATCTACTTTAGGGATACGAATTTCCACGAGGATATCACGTTCTCTGTATTTCATATAGTCATGTATGGACATGCGACCTCCTTTAAAAGTAACGATGTCAGCATGTACTGCCATTAATGCAGGAATAATATCGGAAAAGCCGAGGCGGCTTGCTACAGATCCACCCATAGTAGCAGTGTTGCGGAATTGAATGCCAAGAATTTCTTTAACACCTTTAACAACAGCACCCCCACAGAATTGTTGTAATGGCTCAAAACGTTCCACGTCGCCTTGCATTGCCATAGCACCAATCACAAATTCGTTATCCTCTTCACGAACATAACGCAAATCAAGGCTAGCCATATCAATTACGGCAGGCCATGTGCGTCGACCCAAACGCAACCAACAGCCGCCAGCTAGCATTGGGGCAGTTTTGTTTTTTATGGCTAATTCATAAGCCTCTTCCACCGTCTTCGGTTGTAATACTTTCATAAATGCTAACATAATCTATCCTCTCAATGGTATACTAATACTAACAGAACTGGATGATAACCACAAAAATACAGATATCACCGAACTACAAACTTAGCAGGAATCTATAGAACTCCTCACGTTTCTTATATTTTTATTTTACCAATTATTCGCCACTAAATCTATGATGAAAGATATACATTTACAGGAATTTTGCAAAGAATTACATATTTATGAATTTGGGATTGCCCCTTGGCCTCTACCTGAAAATGCAAAAACCATTTTGTACGAAACTAATCCCTGTCCATTTACAGCTGCAGATGTGGAGGAACGACTACTAGGAACAACTGAGTTCACTCCTAAAAGTGCTATTGTCTGTCTATTTCCATACTACGTAGAACATACCGGTCCATCCAATCTATCCCGCTATACATGGGGCACAGATTATCACCTGGTCATTAATGAATATTTAGAAAAACTTATTCAAAAATTACAAAAAATGAATACTTCAGCTCAATTTTCTATACATTGTGACACCTCTCCCTTAGCAGACCGTTACATGGCATACTTAGCGGGCCTTGGCTTTTATGGTAAAAACAATTGTTTTATCAGCCCTAAGTGGGGCTCCTACGTAGTAATAGGAACGATATTAACCACCTTAGAATTTGAGCCGAACACACCACTTGAACAATCTTGCATGGGTTGTAATCGTTGTATTACCGCTTGTCTAGGTCAATGCTTAGGGCACGAAGAATTCAAATACAATACTTGTAAAAGCTACCTAACACAGAAAAAAGGCGAACTCACCGACCAAGAACAACATATTATAGCTAAAACTCCATTATTGTTTGGTTGTGATGTATGCCAAGATGTGTGCCCTCACAACCGGGACATTCCTACCACTCCGATTCCCGAATTTCAACAAATAGAACCGTTCATCGATATTAATGAACTAGAAACACTAACAAACAAAGAGTTCAAAAATAAATATGGGCACCGGGCATTCTCGTGGCGTGGGAAGAAAATATTACTGAGAAATCAAGAAATTATAAAAGGTAAATGATATTATAATTTTACAGAAAAAAAGAGACGACTATCAGTCGTCTCTTTTTGCTCATTATTTAGCTAATCCTTATTTGATTTCGTAGTAATTTAATTCATCCAAGCTCTTACCAAGAGCAGGCATATAGGTTTCAAGGAACATATCAACTTCATGCATGTTCAACGATTTTAATTTCCCTAAAATAGAATCATGTGCTTCTTTAAACTCATCATTCCCTGCCTTGAGTTCTTTTACGCATTTCATATACGCTGAAATTGTATCTGCAGCCTTAACGATTGGCCATTCAGGACTCTCCTCTGCATCTACAATAAAAGGCTTATAAACAGCTTGCAATCGTTCTGGTAAAGTAGACAACATTTTCTCTTGCGCCAACGTTTCAACTTCACCATAAAGTTCACGAAGCTTTGGATCAAAGTATTTAATCGGTGTTGGCATATCGCCCGTAAAGATTTCACTTACCTCATGATACATGGCAATAACAGCTACCTTATTAATATCTACATTACCACCAAAGTATTCATTTTTGAGAGCTGCTAAATTATGAGCTACCATGGCTACTTCGAGGCTATGTTCTTGAATATTTTCAGTTTCTGTATTGCGCATGAGGCTCCATCGATTGATAAAGCGCATCCGTTTTAAAAAGGCAAAGAATGAACTCATATAACCCCCCGTAGTTTAAAACCATAATCAAGGAACTGCACAGCTTCATTCCAACGGTTATCATCGTTAAGCATAACTACAATCATAGTATGACCATTACGAGTAGCCGATGCAATCAAACATTCTCCTGCAGCATTTGTAAAGCCAGTTTTCAAACCATTAGCTCCGGGATATTTATTGCGAATGAAATGGTTTGTGGTACGAATTGTTTCTGGTGTACGATTTTGATAAGGTACCTTATAATAATCATTTGCTACCTTATCACGGAACATCTGGTACTTCATACCATACGCTGCAATCATTGCCAAATCGCGAGCCGTAGAGTGATGGCCCATTTGCGTCAAACCATGAGGGTTTAAGAAAACACTGTTTTTAGCCCCTGCTTTTGCAGCAATGCGATTCATATCCTTTGCAAAGTTCTCCACAGAGCCACTTACATTTTCTGCTACTACAACAGCCGCATCATTGCCACTGGCAACCATCATACCTTCAAGAACACCTTCCAAGGTAATTTGATCACCAACGCGAACCCCCAGATTGGATTCCTCCATACTAGTGGCATAACTACTAATAGTCGCCAGTTCATCAAGTTGTGTACCTTTGAGTTCTAGAGCTGTTAACAATGTAACCATTTTCGTAGTACTAGCAGGATGCATCCATTTATCTGGATTCTTTGCAAATAAGATTTCCTTTGTATCAGCATCAATAAGAACGACCGCCTCCCCTACTGTAGATGGCGGTGCGATATATGCCGCATAAGAAATACTAGATCCTAGTAAAACTGAACCTATAAAAGCTATTACGAAAACAAGTCGTTTCCATGTCATATATATATTAGTTGTTAAAGATATCATATATCTCACTTTCTATATTACATTTAACTTTCTGGAGTATCATCAATGGCAACATTCGTTCCTGTTGCTTTTTTCTTAGTACCTTTGATTTCACCAGTAGAGTTATCTACATTTTGAATATACACCACACGTTGAGGATATGGAATATCAATACCATATTTATCAAATGCATCCTTTACGTCGGACATGATACTATATTGTACATCTGGATAGTCCTTCGACTTAACGTGAGCATAGGCAGCAATTCGTACGGAATTCTCTCCAAATTCAGAAATACCAATTTCCATAGTTTTAGGATTAAGAACACGTTTATCATTAGCGAAAATCTTTTTTAAAATTTTAATTGCCTCATGATGGTCATTATTATACCCAATATCAAAAACAAAAGGGATGACACGCTCGGTTGTATACGCAATATTAGTTACAGCTTGAGACGTAAGAAGCGAATTTGGTATATATACATTCTTTTTATCTTTTGTAGTGATGACCGTATACATAAATTGAATTGACTTAACACTACCTACTACATCACCGACTTGTATAACATGACCCGCTCTAAAAGGTTTAAATATAAGAATTAATAAACCAGAAGCCAAGTTAGAAAGGTTGTTTTGTAATGCTAAACCAATACCTAAACCGAAGGCACCAAAGGCAGCTACAAAGGAAGTGGTAGGAATGCCAATCTGATTTAAACAAATCAAGATTAACCCAACAAGCAACGCATAATTAATAATTTGCGTAATAAAGCTCATCGCTGCAGAGTCATAAGACGCCTTCGTCATGATGCGAACTGCAAAGGCTTTTATCCATTTAATAGCATAACGACCTATCAAAAACATAATTAGAGCTAATAATATATCGCCAGCCTGTGCAAAGAACCAATCACGTATTTGAACTAAAATATTAGCATCTTTAAAAAGCAATTCAGAAGCACTCGCTAAGAGATTCAAAGCTTTAACCTCCATATTAATAACTATAGACCAATAAAAATCTATAAGAATGTAATTACAATAAATATATATGCTATAATCTTACATATGCATTTACCAAATAATAATAAAGTTATTATATCGTTATATTACATATATAACAATCTAAATATAGGGAGACTTATATGTTTAACAATCCATACGAAGCACCACAAGAACTTGCTACTGGAGGGCATGTAACAAAAGAATTAAACTCCGTTACAGTACATTTTGATGACATTCATTATTCCTTATCTAGTGGCCAACTCAATGGTGGATATCACCATACGTTAGCTGTACGAAATCAACAATTAACCTATCAAATTGAAACGGAAAAAGATTTACCTGGCGGGTCTGTAGCGAATTATTTAGCACAAGAGTTTGAGCATATCGATACGCCTGTTCATTTTAGTACGGCATTGCTCACCTCTGCTACGATGAATCTTCACGCATATGCTAAAGTTGAAGAACACGATACAATCGTGGAGACAATCGTTACTGCGGGCTATGAAAAAACTGCCCATCGTGCGGGTACCGGTTATTGCTATGAAGAACGTAATGGTAGTTTTATCGTACCTGGTACCATTAACATTCTTGTTTTTACTAACAAGGCCTTAACAGATAGTGCTATGGTGAAAGCCATCATGACAATCACTGAAGCTAAAACAGCAGCCCTTCAAGATTGGGGTGTTGAAAGCGTACACCTCTATCCATTTATTAATGAGAATATTCCGGAAGCCATTACAAAAAAACGTAAAACGTCAGCTACTGGTACCTCTACAGATGGTATTATTCTCACCATTGATACAAATGGAGATGTATTAACGGATGCAGGCTCTTTCTCCCTATTTGGAGATACATTAGCCAAATCTGTTTATATAGGTATCCAACGGGCCTTAGAAAACGCCATTGGCGCAGAATAAAAAACCGCACATCCTAGGCGATCGAGATGTGCGGTTCATTGCATATAAAACTGTTATTCACAGTATAATATTTGAAAATGAATATCAAATTAAGATTTGAGAGTTTCTCTCAAATCTTTTTTATTTTTCTAATTAATATTCATAAAAGTACTGTTGTAATTTTTTAAGACTTTTAGTTTTTGTAAGGCCAAGCATTAATAAAATACGAGCTTTTTGAGGACTCAATGTATCACTTACAAGATAACCAGCTAAAGTATCTTGTGGTACGGCAGATACCATGCCACTTCCCGTACGAGAGGCACGTACAGTTGGAAATACTGTATTTTGTGTTATTTGACGTACATTTTGAGGTATTGTACCATGCCCTAACCCAGTCAAGATGAGCCCATCCGGATTTGTGGCAACTACACTCATTGGTATCATGTCATCCATACCACCATAACACGTCAAAATGACTACACGAGGTAACTCTTTTAATTCATGTACAGCAAAGATAGATTCTTTTGTATGACGACGAGTAGATGCTTTATAATAATGAGCCACACCATCCTGTACAATACCAAGGTGACCTACTAATGGACTGTCAAAGGTTGCTACATTAGTTGTGTTTCGCTTAGAAACATCGCGTGCCCCATCAATATAGCCATTTAGAACAACAATTACACCTTTACCTATAGTTTCTGGAGTTCTCGCCACTTGAATCGCTTGTAATAGATTAATAGGGCCATCTGCACTAATTGCTCCAGCAGGTCGCATAGAACCAGTAATAACGATAGGCTTATCTGTATGAACAGTAAGATTAAGAAAATAGGCTGTCTCCTCCATGCTATCTGTACCATGAGTAATAACAACACCACCTATATCCTCTTGATCGACTAGTTTTTGTACTAACTTGGATAAATCCAACCAATGTTGTACAGTAATATCAGAACTTTCAATATTACTAAACTGAATATATGTATATGGACCATATGGTTCTGTACCAGGTACAGAATCTAGAATTTCATTGAGACCTAATACACCTGCAGTATAGCCAGTCAAATCTGTATCGGATGCGCCTCGTCCAGCAATCGTACCTCCCGTACCAATCAAAGCTATTTTTGTCTCCATATTACCTCCAACATAAAATACATAAAAGATAGTAAGTCTTGTGTTAATCAACATTAGCATTAATTAGTCTATTCAATACAATTATCTCAACCATCAATGAGTCCTTGGCTAACTACTATTCCTACTTAGGACATATTCAAGATCGCGGAGCATGCAGGCTCTCACTCAACGCTGTGGATAAAAGGAAGGCATCAATTCTAATTTATGCTTATTGATACGGTTCAAATGGTCAATGCGCTTTTTCGTTTCTAAATCATCAATCTCACCAGTTCTAATATATCGATCCAGTACTGCGTAAGTAAAACCTAATTTAGCTTCATCAGATTGTCCACTAAGGCCATCACTAGGCGTTTTATCTACAAGATATTTAGGAATATCTAGGAGGCGACCAATTTGACGCACCTCTTCTACAACAAGATTAGCGAGAGGGCTAAAATCCCCTGCACTATCACCATACTTTGTAGAATACCCCACATAATCTTCAGAACCATTGCATGTATTGGCTACACGTGCACCGTTTTGTAAATTTTGACCTATGGCATATAACGTTGTCATACGAAGTCGAGGCGGTGTATTGATAACAGCATCCCTGGACAAATCAGCTCTACCTATAACAGTTTCATAACCTTCGCCTTGAATAATTGCATTTGTTAAAGCCTCGTAAGCAGATTCTATATTAACAATAATACGAGGAATACCTAAGTGATTGACAACAGCCTTGGCATCATCAATATCAGATTGAATACCATTAGGCATGAGCACACCAACTACGCGCTCTACACCGAGAGCTTCTTTACATAAGGCAGCTACAATTGTGGAGTCTTTCCCACCAGAAATACCTACAACAGCACTACAGTTAGGTCCATTTTGACTAAAATAATCTTTAATCCATTGAACGAGAGCATCTTTAGTAGCTTGTGGATTATCTAACATAATCCCTCCTATTTTTTCCGGAAAATACGATTTAATAAATCCATTTTCATTTGATAATAACCTGGACTCATATCAAGATAATGACGATGTGGATTTTCAAAGCGCTGTTCTTCTAACCAAATTTCATTAGCCAATTGGTCATTAACATACTGGCGAAGCTCTTCTAGGGTTGGTAACTCTACCAGTAGCTTGCCATCCTTAATAATGAGTTGTTTCATCTCTTTAAACGTACAATTTTCAAAGTACAGCTCACGCCAAGGTTGTTCCGGATCAATATAACGATATGGTTCAGTTGTATCTGGCATATCTTCTAACAATGTTAATAAGTCTGCAATGGCACGACCTTTCTCATTGTACACACGGTACACCTTTTTTAATCCTGGATTCGTAATTTTTTCAACAGATTCGGAAATCTTGATACGAGGTTCCCACACACCATTTTTTTCAACGCCAGCAATCTTATAAACTGCACCAAATACAGGATCACTCTTTGAAGTAATAAGTCTTTCACCTACTCCAAAAATATCAATCGGTCCACCTTGTCCCAACAAGGAGGTAATTGTATATTCATCGAGGCTATTTGAGGCCATGATTTTACAATCCTCTAAGCCAGCTTTATCAAGCATGAGGCGAGCCTTCTTAGCTAAATATGCAAGGTCACCAGAGTCAAGGCGAATACCTTTTAAACGTTTTCCCATTGGTTCTAATATATCTTTAGCTACTTTAATAGCATTAGGTATGCCAGAATTAAGAACATCGTAAGTATCAACTAAAAAAACAGCTCCATCTGGATAGACTTCAGCGTAAGCTTTAAAAGCTTCATATTCTGAATCATGATACATAACCCAACTATGCGCCATTGTACCGCTCACAGGAATTCCAAATTGTTGACCTGCTAAAACAGTTGCCGTAGACTGTACCCCGCCAATATAGGCGGCTCTCGCACCATATACGGCAGCATCAACATTATGAGCTCGGCGTGCACCAAAATCAGCTACAATGCGACCATCTGCAGCACGTACGATACGGTTTGCTTTAGTAGCAATAAGAGACTGATGATTCATCATAGTTAGGACCGCAGTTTCTACAATTTGTGCATCTATAAGAGGAGCTACGATTGTAATAACCGGTTCATTGGGATAAATAATAGAACCTTCTGGAAATGCATATACATCACCAGTGAAAGAGAAGTCTTTTAAATAAGCTAAAAATTCTTCACTAAAAATACCTTGTTTTCGTAAAAAATCGATATCATTTTCATCAAAATGCAAGTTCAAAATATACTCAACAATCTGTTCAAGCCCACCAAAAATGGCAAAGCCACCCTTATCGGGATTACGTCTAAAAAATACATCAAATGCGACGCGATCCGTATTCTCATATTGTGTAAAATAGCCGTAGGCCATGGTCATCTCATAAAAATCCATGAGCATACTAATATTGCGACTGTCGTGTTGCATAGGTTCACCAACCTTCTAAAAACTAATGGATTTGATACATCGTTAATCGTATAACCTCATTATACATTATTATTCCTATATAGCTAGTCTCTATACATGTCGGTATTTCCATTAACTATGCTAATAATCATTCTTATGATATAACTATATATATATACTAATTATTTATATATTCCATATATATGTTGCTAAAAATTATAACGAGAACTAATTCATATATCGGTGCAAAAATTCCGATACTCATAAAACAACTAAATATTCAGTATAATCAATCAACATGTATATCTATTATTTACATCAGAATGAAAGGAACCATTATGGAATCAATCGTTCAAGCAAAACGCGTATTAGAAATATTTAAAGAAATGAGCCAAATTCCTCGTGAATCAGGAAACGAAAAAGGCATTAGCAATTATATCGTAAACTTCGGTAAAAACTTAGGTTTAGAAGTTAATCAGGATGAGCAATATAATGTAGTCATAAAAAAACCTGCTTCTCCTGGCTATGAAAATCGTCCATCCATTATTCTACAAGGTCATATCGATATGGTATGTGTACGAGATCATGACTCCAACCATGACTTTTCCAAAGACCCAATTGCTAACATCATCGAAGGCGAGTGGATGCATGCAGATCACACTACATTAGGTGCAGATAACGGCATGGGTGGTGCGATGATGCTTTCAATTCTTGAAGATGATAACCAACAACATGGCCCTATGCAATTATTGTTCACCACTAATGAAGAAACTGGTATGGATGGTGCTTTTGCCATTAAAGAAGGTCAAGTAAGTGGTGATTACTTACTCAACCTCGATACAGAAGTAGAACATGATTTTACCGTTAGCTGCGCTGGCGGTTGTCACGTTCATGTAAACATTCCTTTATTACGAGAAAACAACCAACCGGGCTATGATGCAGGCTTAACGCTTACCGTAACAGGACTTAAAGGTGGTCATTCGGGCATTGAAATCAACGAACAACGCGCTAATGCCAACCAAGTATTAACACGTGTACTCTATGATATTCAACAACAATATCCTGTATGCTTGGCATCTTTTGAAGGTGGAGTAAAACATAATGCCATCCCTTCTAAAGCAGTAGCTACATTATCCGTACGCGCTGAGGATGTAGAGGCTATTAAAACATTAGTTGCCTATCAAGAAAAACAATATCTTCATGAATATGGCATTCAAGACCCAGGTCTTACATTCGTTGTAGAAGATATCGCTACTCCTGATGTAGTATATGCAGATGACACAACCGAAGCTCTTATTACTTACATTTATCTTGCACAAGATGGTGTTCACTCTGTAAGTAAATCCATCCCAAATCTCGTAGAAACTTCTGACAATATTGCTATAGTCCGCGAAAACGAACATACTATTGAGGTACTCATTTCTATCCGTAGTTCCAATAGCAATAGTCTTGAATTCTTAGCTAAGAAAATGATGTTACTCGCGAAAACTTTAGGCGTATCAGCAGAACGTACAGGCGGATATCCTGCATGGGAATACGATAAAGGCTCCAAACTTGAAGAACAAGCTATTGCCTTACATAACGAAATGTTTAATACACCAGCTAATGTTAACGCTATTCATGCCGGCCTTGAATGTGGCTTGTTAAAAGGTGTACTACCAAACACCCAAATGATTAGCTTTGGCCCTACTATCGTAAGCCCACACACTCCAATGGAACGCGTTTACTTACCATCTGTTGAAAATGTATATGTATATTTAAAAGCTTTATTAGCTAAGTTACAATAAATATTAAACATAAAATACAAATAATGACTATATATTTTATGTATAATTTGTTATACTAAAAGTAATCAAAAAAAGATTTTTAGGACGAATTCTCTCCCCCCTCCCATAATGATATCACTCAACTCTCTCCTGACTGAATCATTCATGGGAGGGATTTTTTTCTATTTTTCAGAAAAAAATACAAATTAATATTTATACATACAGGAGTATTTTTTCATATATATTTAAATTGAGATTTACCATATCTTTTACAATTAATTATGAATATCAAATACATCTGTTACTATACTCATATAAGGTATATAACCAATATATTTAAAGAGAATTTTAAGAATAGTAAAAGTCTCATAACTATACATATACCCTATGGTGTATTTTCTGCGTTATCTTATAGGTGTATACTGTGTTTACAATACTCAGGAGGTACATATGATCCCAATTGTTATCATATCTGGGTTTCTAGGTTCTGGAAAAACAACATTTTTACAACATATACTAAAAGAACATAAAACTACAGATAAAATTTTAATTATAGAAAACGATTTTGGTGAAACTAGTCTTGATGCAACCAATCTGGCTAGAACAGGGGCTACCATTCGTGAAGTTACATCTGGCTGTATTTGCTGTAGCTTGCAAGGTAATTTCCAACAAGCACTTCTCGACATTCTTCAAAATTACGATGTAGACATTATCTATATTGAACCATCTGGTATCAGCAAACTAAGTGAAATCATCCATACCTGTAAAGATGAAGAAATCGCAAAATCTGCCTATATTCATGCATCAGTAACAATTGTAGATGCCATGCAAGCACCTATGTTTATCAAAAACTTTGGTTTATTCTTTAAAGACCAAATTACAAACAGTGATGCTATTTTCTTGAGCCACACCGAAGACATCCAACAAACAAGTATTACAAAACATATGATTCACGAGTTAGCGCCAAATACTCCGATTCACGAAGAGGCTTGGAATACCATTGTATTACGAGACTATATCAAACGTCTCTATCACTGTCATGATGACCACTCTTTACATGATGAGCACCAATTTATGAGTCAAACCTTCAAAAACTTGCGTACTCTCAGCCTTGCCCATTGGAAAACCATTATGGAAGGTATGCCAGATACTGTACTCCGTGCTAAAGGTATTGTACCGACCACCGAAGGGCCTCATGAATTGCAATACGGTACGCATTACTGTTCCCTATCCCCTAGCGAATCCACTGCCTATAGCTTAGTCGTTATTGGTACAGATTTTAATGTACCAATGGTACATAACGAAGTGTGTCAATCATGATACCTGTTTATATCGTTACCGGATTCATCGGTTCTGGTAAAAGTACTTTCATAAATGAACAATTGCAATATCGCAAAAAGCTTGGTGGCACAGCATGTATCAGTGCCGAAGAAGGTTCCATATCACTCATTAAAGAAGCATTACAACTTAGTCCTGATGCATTAAGTGCAATTACGCCTAATCAACCAGACTCGTATAATTCAATAGCAGACGAAATTGCAACCTATATCAACAAAGCAAAACCTAAAGAAATATGGATTGAATGGAATGGTATGCTCAGCTTTCACCAACTAGAATCCTTATTATACAGTGATAAGCTGCGTCACATGTTACAAATCGAAAAGGTATTTTATATCTGTACAGATCAATTCGTTGTATCAATTCTACCTGGTTTAGGTAATGATGTATTAAGCCAATTATATAGTGCAGACTGTATCATAACAGAAACCGATATTCATTACGCCTTACTACGGACCTATAACAATGATGCCAAGATTGTAACAACGCCAACACCAGAAAAAGTAGCACAATTATGTCATAATTCTACGTGGGGCCTTATACCTAATCTATTAGTTGTCGGTATTACAGCCTATATACTATTAGTTACTGCATTCCGTCATGATATTCCCTACTCCATTCATCAATGCTTTGCCATCGTCACAGGACTCATTATCGAAGCCATCCCATTCCTATTATTAGGAACCATTGGATCAACAATTATTCGCTATTTTGTACCGCAAAGATTGCTACTAAAACTATTAGGAAATCATTCTTGGAAGAGCTATGGTGCCGCCATGGTTAGTGGATTAGCCTTACCAGTTTGCGACTGTGCTATTATTCCATTATTTAAAGCGCTCACCAATAGAGGCGTACCATTGTCAGTGGCCCTCCTATTCACGCTCGCTAGTCCAATTATCAACCCCATTACAATCCTTTCAACCTGGTATGCCTTTCCAGATGATCCAATGGTCTCTGTATGGCGTATCACCATTGGCCTTGGCGTAGCTTTATTGGTTGCATTATCATTCCGTATTATGCCACCACCTATATCAATGATGAAAGCCAAAACAGCACAGAACTTTAGTTATGAGGAAATCGTCTTAGAAATATCAAAAAGTAAACACCTCAACAAAAGAAGATTGTTAGTTCATATGGAAAAGGAATTCTCTCAACTTTTATTCTATTTTTCTATTGCAGCTTGTATATTATCAGTAGTCCAAGTTTACGGAAAGCCTTGGCTTATCAATGCGGGGATTACGTTACCTGACGTGTGGGCTATCCCAATTCTATTATTATTAGCCTTCTTATTCTCCATCTGCTCCACATCAGATGCGATTATAGGCAAATCTTTGAGCACCCTATTCCCCATAAGCTCAGTCATGGGATTTCTCATTTTAGGACCTATGCTCGATATAAAAAACGTATATATTTTAAAACAGTATATGCCTACATCATTCATCCTTCGTCTAGGCATAACAATTCTAGTTATATCTTATATAGCAGCGTTAGGTTTTCAATTCTTTGTAGGCTAATTTTTAATTATTACAATTTCAGTTCTTAATGAATATAAAAGGAGATGATTCTATGAAATTAGGACTGAAAGATCGCTTTTCAATTGTGAAAGGCGCTCTCTATCTCATCTTAGGTATCTGCTGTGTATACCTAATTCTGACGGGCCGTTATTTGAACTATATTGCACCCCGATATGAACTACTGCTCGGCATCAGTAGCATAGCTCTCATATTAGGTGGATTAGTTACTATCATTTGGGCTCCATCCCGCTATTACAAGCACAATTTACGTTCTATCGTGCCTATTATTATCCCCGTAGTTTTGCTCATTGTTCCGCCTGTCCTAGTTCCTAATACTGGTGTTCACGGCGCAGCACGGGTTAATGATGATACGAACAATTTTGATTTTACAAATGATGCTATAGGTGAGGTTATTACCGTTAATAGTGAAAGCAAAGAGCCTGGCATTTCTAAGGACAAAAAAGAAATCGTACTAAACTCCGATAACTTCTATCAAACCATCGTAAAGGTCGGCTCTAACGTAGACCAATACAAGGACTACACCGTATATATGACAGGATATATAAACCGCGATGATAATACACTAAAATCTAATGAATTTACCATCTCTCGTATGGCTATGTCCTGTTGTATCGCTGACGTAGCACCCATTGGCATGACCGCCTATAAACCAGATGGCGATAGCTTAGCTAATGAACAATGGGTTTCTATTGAAGGCAAAGTATCTACACGAGACTTCCACGGTCGTGCTCAACCATATGTAGAAGTAACCAAAATAAAAACAGCAGAACCTATTTTAGGTTATGTATATCCTTAAATAAATAATATTAAATCAATAGGCTTAATAAAGCTGAAAGAGATATCATTAAACAATCTTAAATAGATATCATTAAACAGTCTTAAATAGATCTGTAAACAAATAAAACCGAGGCATAACACCTCGGTTTTAATAAATATATAATAGTATTATATAAAGATTATATTATCGATGTAATTCTTTAACAATTCGTTTGCCAAGAGATGCCGCAACGGCACAAAGGAAGATATCTGGACCTACTGGAATCAAGAAGCATGTAATAATAACGGCCTCTACTCCAATTGGTTTACCTAAATACAAGTTCATAATGAAGTATAGATAGATCATACCAAGACCATATACGATAAATAGATTTAATATGGAACCTGCTAATAATTGTTTAAAGGAAAGTTTCTCCATAGATTCTGCAATACGACCTACTGCATAAGCACCTACCATAAAACCGATCAAATAGCCAAAGGTAGGTTGTAAAATGTAACCAGGACCACCACCAGATGTAAAAATTGGTACTCCAATTAAACCTAAGACAATGTATATGCCAACGCTAGCAGCTCCCAATCGACTGCCTAATACAATGCCTGCGAGGGTAGTAAATAAGATTTGTAATGTAAATGGACAATTTGGTAATGGTACCCGTATAAAAGCACCTACGGCAATCAATGCGACAAAGAGTGCTGTCATCGTTAACTGACGGGTAGTGATGCGACCTTGTTTCGACACGGTAGAACTCATGGTATACCTCCATTAATAACACATCAACAAACTACTAACTACCTAAATTAAAGCACTTGTATTTTTAATTGTCAACTATATACATTGACTTTTAGTTAACTATGTAGTCTAATACTATATATACGGCAATTTCAAGTATTTTGTTTTTTTGACTATACATTATAGTTATTACCAATCGTTCATAATAACTAAAAGATATACTCATCTTCATACAAAAAACTTTAAATTTCATCTTATATTCATGTAGCAACATTAAATTATACGTAAGTAGATTGAGTAAAATCTACTTTCACAAAACAGTATATAAAAGTACCTTATATAAGGAGGCATTCATTATGAAAAATGTTAAAAAAGTATCAAAGGTATTATGTGCATTTGGCGTTAGTACAGTATTATTAGCAGGCGTAGTTGGCGCAGCTAGCAACCATGCTTACAACAACAATAGCAACTGGAAAGGCGTTGGTAGCGTAGCTCCATCCGCTCAAGCTAACTATTCTGTTGATTACATGGGCGCTGTTACAGTTTTCCAACAAAACTTCCCTGGCGCTACTGTAAAATCTATTTCTTACGATGCTAAACATAACCCTTACTATGAAGTAGAAGGTTACTACAACAATCGTGCAGTAGAACTTAAAGTAGACGAAGCAACTGGCCAAATCGTTGGTAAAGAAGTTAAAGGCTATGCTAAAGCTAACAAAACTATTAACGTTCAAAACATCATCATCCCTGAAGTAGCTGAAACAAAAGCTCTTGAAAAAGTTGGTTCCGACTTCCAAACTATGGAATGGACTGTTGAACGTGAAAACGGCCGAGCTGTATACAAATTCGACATGACAACTGGTGGCGATAAAAAAGCAGAAGTAAAAGTTGATGGCATGAACGGTAAAGTTTTAAGCGCGAAAGTAAAAACTACAAAATACTAAGAAGCTCTTTTCATCTAGTGAACCCCTATCCTAACCCACTAAGATGACACACTACACATATAACACACATACTATACACACAGTATCCCAATGGATACACTCTCTAACACACAAACTAACACACAAACTTAGAGAGCCCTATAACTCACAAAGGGCTCTCCCAAAACCCTATCTCACACAATAGGTAAAAGGTCTGTGTTCACACACCACAGACCGAACATTACACACACTATACTCCCTTTAAAAGACCTTGGATCGTTGAATCCAAGGTCTTTTTTCTATCCTCCAGATATTACTATATATTTATAGATGTCTACCATAACACAACAGTCTAATTTACAATTAACTAGAATACATACTTCAACACAAAAAGACCTCCCACGAAGGGAGGTCTCTTGTATAAGTTTTATAGGTCTGATAGTTTGTGTTCTATTTCTTAAGCGAGGTCATACTTAAGAATGTAATGTATGTTCTGAAAGTTTGATCTATAGTATTTCCATATTTAGAGTAGGAAAATTATGCTTTATCCAAAGCTTGAGCCAAGTCTTCGATAATGTCGTCGATATTTTCAAGGCCGATGGATACACGGATCATATCTGGTGTTACGCCAGCAGATTTTTGTTGTTCTTCGTTAAGTTGTGCATGTGTTGTAGATGCAGGATGAATAACAAGAGATTTAGCATCTGCTACGTTAGCCAAGTTGGAGAAGATTTCCAAAGAGTCAACAAGTTTAATACCTGCTTCTTTTCCACCTTTTACACCGAATGTGAATACAGCACCAACACCTTTAGGGAAGTATTTATCCGCCAAAGCTTTGTATTTGCTGTCTTCTAATTCTGGATAGCTTACCCATGCTACTTTAGGATGTTTAGTCAAGAAATCTACTACTTTACGAGTATTTTCTACGTGACGTTCTACGCGCAAGGACAATGTTTCAACGCCTTGCAAGATTTGCCAAGATGCAAGTGGAGTAATGCATGCGCCAGTATCACGAAGCAATTGAGCGCGGATTTTTACAGTGAATGGAATTGGCAAATCACCATATACTAAACCATTGTAGTGTTCATCGCCTTCGGAGAAGCCAGGGTATTTACCAGAACCTTTATAATCGAATTTACCAGATTCTACTACTACACCAGCCAATGTTGTACCATGACCACCAAGATATTTAGTAGCAGAATGTACAACTACGTCAGCACCATGTTCTAATGGACGGAACAAGTATGGAGATGCAAATGTGTTATCTACGATCAAGATGATATTATGTTTATGTGCAATATCAGCTACTGCTTGTACATCAACAAGGTTAATACCAGGGTTACCAATGGACTCGATATAAACAGCTTTAGTGTTTTCATCAATAGCTGCTTCGAATTCTTCCAAATTATCTGGGTTTACGAATTTAGTGTGAATACCTAAACGTGGCAATGTAGCAGTGAACAAGTTATAAGTACCACCGTACAATGTAGAAGCCGCTACGATATTATCACCAGCACTTGCAACATTCAATATGGAATATGTAATCGCTGCGGAACCAGATGCTACTGCGATACCACCAGCACCACCTTCAAGTTGTGTCACACGGGCATCTAATACATCTGTAGTAGGATTGCCAAGGCGGGAATAAATGCCACCAGGATTAGTTAAGGCAAAACGACCTGCTGCTTCTTCTGCATCTTTAAATACGAAAGATGTAGTTTGGTAAATAGGCACTGCACGAGAACCTGTTGGATCTACTGTTTGACCGGCATGTAATTGTAATGTTTCAAATCTGTATTGTTTGCTCATTATAACAACTCCTTTATATTAACTGTGAATTGAGTTCATTCTTTATACCTAGTATACTACTATGTTTTAAAAATTATGTCTACTATTAATTTATATGGTTATCCATAACTTAAAGCTATATCCAATACATCTATACAAACCAAAGATTGCTATTCTACACAAACCAAAGATCGCTATTCTGCAAAACTGCAAAGCGAGCTCAATTGATAACATATAAAAATCCCCTAATTACTTTCTTTATATTATCTCACACTAGAGATTTCAGCAGTAATTAGGGGATCTTCTACTAACGATACTTTAGATATAAGCACCTAAGTTCTTATCACGTTCAAATTTCATTTTTTGGATTTGTTCAATGATATACGGTGTTTCTTGGTAAACATAATAATTTAACCAGTTTGTAAATAACAATGTACTTACAGAACGCCAGCGTACGATAGGACGTTGTTTTGGATCGTCGTTAGGGAAATAATTTTCAGGAACAGCGATATCCATGCCTTTTTTAATATCCCGTACGTATTCACGGTTGAGTGTATCCCAATCGTATTCAGCATGGCCAAATACAAAGATGTGTTTATTATCTAAGCTACGAACGATAGCTGCACCGGTTGGTTCAGACCCTGCTAACAATTCTAGATTACGGTTTTCCTTAATTTGTTCCAAAGAAACTGTCGTATGACGGGAGTGCGGCATCCAGAATTTTTCATCAAAGCCACGCAAGAGCACTGGGCGATCGTTGTAAATATCGTGTTCGTATACACCAAATAGCTTTTCATCCATCACGCATTTATTAATGCCAAAATGGTGATATAAACCAGCTTGAGCACCCCAGCAGATATAGAACGTAGAGTATACATGCTCTTCGCTCCAATCCATAATTTCTACTAACTCAGACCAATAGTCTACCTCTTCAAAAGGCATTAGCTCTACAGGAGCACCTGTAATAATCATACCATCAAAGAACCCGTCTTTCACCTCATCGAAGGTACGGTAGAAAGTATCTAAATATTGCTCATCCGTATTTTTAGCCTTACGAGATGCAGTATGTAGTAGTGTCAAATTCACTTGTAATGGACTATTACTAAGAGCACGTAAGATTTGTGTTTCTGTAACTTCTTTAGTAGGCATCAAATTGATTAACAGAATATTCAAAGGTCGGATTTGTTGAGTCTCCGCCCGTTCTGTATCCATCACGAAAATATTTTCTTGAGCTAATTTCGTAATGGCCGGTAAATTTTTTATTACTTTAATAGGCATATTATCACCTCTATACACTAAACAATTTGATAACCTAATCTAAAAAAATAACTAATTTAGTTAAAACCCTCTAGCCTCGTAGGCACGGCGCCAAGCTTCAAGACCTTCTTCCAATGTTTTACGAGGGCACGCTACATTGATACGTTCAAAGTCTTCCCCATCAACGCCAAACATAGAACCAGTATCAAGCCACAATTTAGCTTCATTGATAATCCATTCATCACGTTCTTTAGGACTTAATGGCAACTTGGTGCAATCTAGCCACATGAGATATGTCCCTTCCGGACGATATACATGAATTTTCGGCATATATTTTGCTACATAGTCGATGGTGAATTGAATATTATCTTGAATATATTCTTTTAACTCGTCGAGCCAAGGTGCCCCAACTTTATAGGCCCCTTCACAACCAACGATGCCCATCGTATTTAGCTGGCTATAGCCAGCACGGTCGATTTCTTTAATAAAACGACGACGTAAGGAATCATTAGGAATGAAAATATTACTTACTTGAAGACCAGCGATGTTGAAAGTCTTGCTCGGTGCAGTACATACGATGCAATGCTCTGCATAGCTTTCACCAAGGTCAGCAAAGACCTTATGAGTATGCCCTTTCCAAACAAAATCAGCGTGGATTTCATCACTTACGATGAGTACATTATGTTTAATACAAATATCGCCAAGTCGTTTTAACTCATCCTCAGTCCACACGCGGCCTACCGGATTGTGGGGATTACATAAGAGGAATAATGTTACATTTTCCTCAACGATAGCCCGTTCAATGCCCTCAAAATCAATGGTGTACTTATCTTCACCTTTGATTAATGGCACATTAATGAGACGACGGTCATTATCATCGATAACCATACTAAATGGATAGTATACCGGTTGATTGATGAGTACCCCTTCACCTTCCTTGGTGAAAGCGCGAACAGCCATGGCCAAAGCAAAGACGATACCTGGTGTTTTAACGAGCCATTTTCGTTCTGGCGTCCAGTTAAAGCGCGTAGTAAACCAGTTTTGTAGCACTTCAAAGTATTCATCATCGGATTCGGTATAACCAAATACACCATGGTTCACGCGGTCCAATAAGATTTGCTTTAACTCAGGGGGAACCTCAAAGTCCATGTCTGCCACCCAGAATGGCAATACATCGGCTGGTTTACCGCGTTTTACAGCAAAATCGTATTTCAAGGATTTTGTGTGAGTTCTATCTAAAATTTGATCAAAATTATATTGTCCCATAGGAACTCCTTTATTTATTGAAAGCTTGTTCCAAATCCGCAATCAAATCATCTGTATCTTCAATACCTACAGATAGACGCAATAAGCGACGTGTAATACCTTTGCGCTCTGCATCTTCAGGTTTTAAATCTGGATGTGTTTGTGTTACAGGGTAGGTCAACAAGGACTCTGTACCACCAAGACTTTCAGCGAATTGAATAAGCTTAATGCCTTCTAATACTTTTTTGGCAGTTTCTTCGCTATCTACTTCAAAGGACAACATGCCTCCAAAGCCTGTAGTTTGGGCTTTATTGATTTCATAGCCTGGATGTTCTGGAAGGCCAGGGAATAATACCTTTGTAACCTTAGGTTGCTTTTTGAGCCATTCTGCAAGAGCAATGGCATTCTTTTGGTGTTGTTCCATGCGAAGTGCCAATGTTTTAACACCACGGATAACGAGCCAACTATCCATAGCGGATAGGCAAGCACCTACGGTTTTGTATGTGAAGCGCAGTTTCGCAGCCAATCCATCGTCGTTTACAATGGTAAAACCAGAAATAACATCATGATGACCGCTGATGAATTTTGTACCACTATGTAAAACAATATCAGCCCCCAAATTCAATGGTTGTTGGAAATATGGGCTCAAGAAAGTATTATCGATGATTACTAGTGTATTACGCTCGTGAGCCAATGCACAAAGTGCACGAATATCAGTAATCTCCATCATAGGGTTTGTAGGTGTTTCAATATATACAGCCTTTGTATTTGGTTTGAAAGCTGCTTTTACAGCATCAAGATCAGATGTACCAACATAGGTGAACTCAATGCCGTTTTGTTCGTAAATATTTGTAAACATACGGATAGAACCACCGTATAAGTCATCGCCCAAAATAATGTGATCTCCAGGGGAGAATAGATGGAATACTGCGTCTACTGCAGCCATACCAGAAGAGAATGCCAATGCATCTTTACCATCTTCAAGACCTGCAATCAATTGTTCCAAACGATCCCGTGTTGGATTAGATTCACGCGTATATTGATAACCTGTTGTATCACCTAACTTTGGATGGGAAAATGTACTAGACATATAAATTGCAGGGGAGATTGCACCAGTGCTGTCTGGTCTACCGCTGCCATGAACGCATTTTGTATTAAATTTCATTCCATTCAACTCCTCATATTTGTATACAATATATTAATTATAAAAGTAGACAATGACTAAGGTCAATAAAAATGGGCACTCATACTGCATGAGTACCCTTAAAAAGTCATATCTATTTTGAATGGCTTGCCATAACTCCAAGTTAAGTTAGCCTAATTTTTTATGCGTTTTGTAATAAGTAACGCCAAAACAATGCCCAAAGAAGATGTTACTAGCTGTGGCCAACTAGATACAAATAACATAGTATTTACAATCTTCGGTGGAAATTGAAATAGAGAAAAGAACAAGGAATATCCTCCAAAGAGAACACCTGCTTTTACCAAGGCCGCCACGATAATGAGCAATACCTTCGGTTTATGTTGTAACCAGTACGCCACAAATACATAGGCAGTCGTGCCGAGAGCGGTAATCAAAATGAACGGTGGCAATGGCAACATACCTTGTAAATGTGCTACCACTGGCGCAATCCAAGCAATAACAAGACCATTTTTCCAACCATAGCGCCATGTGGCTAATACAAACGTAGCAGATGTAATAGAACCGATAAGGAACATGCTCACCTGATTAGGAATAAATGGAAAAATGAGACGCAAACTTTGCGCCAATAAGGCTACAGCCAATAATAGGCCGGTGCCCGTAATAGACTTTGTGGACATAAGAACCTCCTACTATACGATATAGATTTTTCAAGAGGTACCTACCTCATACAAAATCGACTACACCACACACGCTGATGCAGACATAATAATAAAAACCTCCATCAGAAAATTCAGATAAGAAATTTACTATTACAACACTATTATATTGATTTTCCTAGATTTGTCGAGTTCTGTTGAATATTTCCATTTCAGGATAAAAAGAAGCCGCATTGTATCTACTAAGCGACTTGCAGCGAATGGAGCGCAAGGAGATACAATGCGGCGGAGCACTTTATCCTAAAAGTGGCATTACGAACTGAATCCATGGAATCCCCACCACGATAAAGATCGCAAGGTAGATAATCCCAAAGATAGCGCCTAATTTCCAGAATTCAGGACCTTTGTTATAGCCACTAGCAAACCAAATTGGGCTGTGACCAGTACCATATGGAGTTAGGATACCCATAATACCCATTGGTACTAACAAAATTAACATAACTTGAGCTGGATCAACACCAGGAATTTGAAGAATTAGAGTAGCAAACAAGCCTACCATGGCTGTTACATAAGCAGTGCCAGAAGCAAAGAAGTAACGAAGTAAGCAGAATGCTAACAACAAGCCAAGAACTGCCATTGTAGGATCTAAAGAAACCAAAGAACCACCAGCAGATTTAGCAAGCCATTCCAAGAAACCTACATTTTTAAGGCCAGAAGCCATA
>JAGZGB010000133.1 GCA_018367495.1 Veillonella sp.
TCAAACAACTTAACCGCAGTGTGGAAGTCATTAAGGTTATCGATTTTACAGATATGCCTATTACAAAAAAAGAATTATTATTCATCAAGGTCAATAGCTGTAAAGAAGCGGATAAACAAGAAATATTCCGTATTGCAGAAACCTTTGATCTTAAGGTCATCGACTATAATCGAAAATCCGTACTTGTACAATGCGTAAAAACAGTATCCAAGAACAATGACATGATTGCCTTGTTTAAGGACATGTTCGTTAATCGCATTGAAGTTGTCCGTGGTGGCAGTGTCGCAATCGAAGCATTGGCGACTCCGGATCGCTAGTGACATATAAACCTAGAGTATTCAGGTTGAGTAGCCCATACTTGCTCGCTCCACCGGCCGGGTCTGACTTCGCCCTTCGGGCTTCGCAGGGCCAAAGTCGCTCGCGAGCACGGACTACTCAACACTTTCTTCCTTTCAGTCTATTGCTGTCACTAAGCACTCCGAAGCCGTGGACAGGAGAGATAAGGGATACGGATATATGGTATAATAAAATATCGAATGTATTAAATGTAGAGACCTTGCTTTAATTTAAACAAGGTCTTTTTTATCAGGAGGAAATATGAGTTTACTTGATGATATTTTGAAACATAATAAGGAATATGTAGAGGATCAAAATACGGGATATGTTGATGTAGATACGAAGTGTAGCAAGATGCCGAGCCGTCAGATGGCGATTGTTACGTGTATGGATACGCGCCTTGTGAATTTCTTAGAGGATTCCATGGATATTGGCCGTGGTGAGGCTAAGATTGTTAAGACTGCAGGTAACTGTATTACAGGGCCTTTTGATGGTGTTGTTCGTAGTTTATTGGTTTGCATTTATGAGTTAGGTGTTAACGAAATCTTTATCATCGGTCACCATGAGTGTGGTATGGCTAAAACAACAGCTAAAAACTTAACAGAAAAAATGTTATCTCGTGGTATTGCACCAGAAGCGATTCATATGGTTAAAAAGGAAATGGAACACTGGGCGGATGGGTTTACACATCCTGCTGAAAATGTAGAAGATACGGTAGACGAATTGCGTATGAACCCATTAATTCCAAAAGACGTGCCTATTCACGGTCTAATCTTCCATCCTAGAACGGGTGAAATCGAAGTCATCGTTAATGGCTATACACAAATGAAACAATATTATGAAAAATAATAGGTTTTGTTTCCTCTAGATACAGAAAAGTAGACTACCAAGAATAATAAAGATCAAAAATTTAATTGACTTAAAGTTAACTTTAAGTTTTATAATTTGTTCATATGAAATGTTAGTAAAATAGTTTAGTTAATAAAGGAGTAATATGAACAAAAAAAGATTAATAATATCCTTAGTAGCCATTGTTATCTTGGTCGTTGCTGCTGTAGGTGGCTATGTATATAAAGATACTATATACAGTCGAATTGCTCGGACTGCAGCTGTTGTGAGTGGTCAAGAGATAAAACCACTTCTTGATTCTGAAAGCCGTTATATTCGACAAATTGTAGCTCAAGATAATAGTACGAGCCGTACCATAATGTGGCAATCTGATAGTAGTGAACCTGATGCGATTATAGAATATCGCCAAGAGGGGACCGAAAATACACAAAACATAAATGCTACAGACAAAGCTTTTACCGATGATGGCAGTACAACGTATATTCATGAGGCTACATTGACAGGGTTAACACCTAATACTAAATATGAATATCGTGTTGGTTATGGTGCAGATCGTCGTAGTGATTGGTATAGTCTGGAAACGGCTGGTGCTAGTGTATATGATGTACTCATTTATCCCGATTCGCAGTCGGCGGATTATTCTCAGTGGGAAGAGATTGTAAAGAGTTCAGCACTACGCAACCCTAGGACCGCTCTGTATATTGGTATGGGCGACCTCGTAGATAATGGAGAACAGGCTTATCAATGGCGTACATGGCTTAACTCTATTAAACCGTTAAGTGCCAATGTGCCATTAGCACCGACTTTGGGCAATCATGAGATGTATACATTAGATTGGAAAATGCGCGAGCCTTATGCGTATTTGAATTACTTTGAAGTACCACCTAACGGAAATGAAACATTCAATCGGCGGTATTATTCCTATGACTTTGGCGATGTACATTACGTTGTATTAGATACGACGTTATATGAAAGTAATCATGAAGACAATCATGATACACATCATCCTGATTTATATGATGTACAAGTTCAATGGTTACGCCAAGATTTAGCAGCTAATACGAAAAAATGGACCGTAGTTCTTATGCATAGAGATCCATTTCAATATGCCTTTGATGGACCAGGTGGAAGTAGAGCCGTTGGCTTTGATGACGAAGGCGTATTATTTATGCCAATCTTTGATGAGTTTAATGTATATTTAGTTATGTCTGCTCATTTAAATTCCTAACGAAATCGCGGTCATGTGCGTCACTTTGACCGAGATTCATCTGGTCCTCTATATATCCTTACTGGGATTGCAGGTGATGTGGGTCGTCCTAAGTGGAAACAACACCCCCTCGATGTATATGTAATACCTGATCGAGAAGCAAGTAATTATATGACTATGACGGTTACACCGAATCAATTAGTTGTAAAAGCCTTCTTAGCTGATGGCACACAGATAGATGAGTCCGTCATTGAAAAATAAATGGAGCTGTAGTAGTTTGCGTTATATCAACGCATGCTATTACAGCTTTTTTTATACTTAGAAATTCATATAATTTATAGCTTATAGTTCTATGATTAAAATTAATGCATAGCATAACAAATAAAAATACAAAATATATGTATAAAACTTGAATAATATAAGCGATAGTATTATAATACGTACATAGGTTATAAAAATACACATATAATGTATAAAATATACATACAGTGTATAAAGGAGATACCGTCATGAATACATTACAAGATTTAATAAAAAAATATGCAGCACAATATAAAGAACAAGTTATAGCATGGCGTCGACATATTCATAGTCATCCAGAATT
>JAGZGB010000009.1 GCA_018367495.1 Veillonella sp.
CAGTTTATTAAGAATGATATTAATCAAGAGGGACGTCGACAAGTGATTGATTATTCATTGGATCAAACGAATAAGCTAGTAGACATAGTAGTTATAGGATCTCCTGTGACTTCAAAGGAGCAAGCCCAGTTGGATGACAAGTTACAGAAGGATGAGTACTTGCAGCCTTATACATTACGATTTGTTAATAGCGTAGATGAGCAAAAATCTACTATGGATAAAACGAACTTGAATAAATCTTCAGAGAATCTTGAAACATATAAAAACTTGAGTAATCTGTACCAGCCGACTTATCAACTAGTAAGTGAAACTATAAATACTATGAAAACGACAGATGCTGAAGCAAAGGCGTTATTCCCGTTTGTAAGCAAAGTGGAAGGTATGCCTTTGATAGATAATCTAGAACAGCCTAAAGCAAGTCGCTATATGGTGATCATCCATACCACATCCACTGTATCTGATGCAGATTCAGAACGAATAAAAGCTTGGCTAGAGGCTAAATTATCAGCACCTGTAACTATTTCTATCGAGCAAACAAAGTCAACTCTATAAGTTGATTTTTTGATTTTGATTAGATTGTTTATTATATAGAGCGATATGTATAACGGTACTAAGTATGATTGTACCTATTAGGTATATTACCTAGTAGTACGGGGAATCATCTTAGTACCGTTTTTATGTACTTGGCATAGCTAAATGTAATTACTCTTATCTTGCTATAGATTAAAGTTATACTAATACATATATAAAATCTATTATACGAGTAGGAATTAAATTGATATACTTACTACATCGAAATTATTAAATAATCAAATGTAGATACTTGATAAGAAAAATAGATTTATTATAATATCTACGAATGTTGTATACGTATGAGTCCTCGTCCGTGATGTAGGTTTTCATCGTAGATAGGAGGATTACATGAAAAAATGGTTAGCATTGGCAGCGACGGCCGTACTAGGTGCGTCCTTATTGATTAGTGGTTGTGGCTCTTCCACAAATAACGCGAGCTCTAGTGGCTCTAAAGAGGTATTAAAGGTAGCAGCAAATCCTGTACCTCATGCTGAAATTTTAGAACAAGTTAAACCTATTTTGGCTAAGGAAGGTGTAGACTTACAAATCGTTGAATTTACAGACTACATCCAACCAAATATGGCTCTATCTAGCCATGAAGTAGATGCAAACTTCTTTGCAAACGTACCTTACCAAAATAACTACAATAAAGATCATGGTACAAACTTTGTAAGTTTTGCACCCGTTCACATCGAACCATTGGCTATCTACTCTCAAAAAATTAAAGACTTGAAAGACTTGCCAAATGGCGCAAAAGTAGCTATCCCGTCTGACCCAACAAACAGTGCTCGTGCACTTCTCTTGTTGCAAAGTGCTGGTCTAGTAACATTGAAAGATCCAACTGGTTTGACTAATACAGTATTTGATGTAACTAGCAATCCTAAAAATATTCAAATTACTGAGTTAGAAGCAGCTCAAATTCCTCGTTCTATCCAAGATTTAGATGCTGCAGTAATCAATGCTAACTATGCGTTGCCAGCTGGTCTTAATCCTACAAAAGATGGCTTATTCGTAGAAAAAGCTGACTCTCCATATGCAAATCTCCTTTCCGTTAACCCTGGTGATGAAAATAAACCAGCTATCCAAAAATTAGCTAAAGCATTACAATCTCCAGAAGTTAAGAAATTCATTGAAGAACATTACAATGGGGCTATTATCCCAGCGTTCTAATATACGGTGAATAAAATTAAGGAATTATAAAGAAGTTGGGGTACCTCAATTATGAGCGTACCCCAACTTTTTTATATATTTTCTACTGTATCTTATAAAGTTTTCTTATTAGATCTAATAAGAAAATCCTTTATTTTTAATTATTTTCTCTATAATCGAAGCAGATTTTAATAATTCTTTTTTTATCTTGAGTATATGTTCTGATTTCGTTGTAAATGTTAAAAAACTTACACTAAGAGCTGCCACAATTTTACCATTTTGTCGTATTGGTAAAGCAATACAACAAGCATGCTTAGTGATTTCTTCATTTTCGTATGTAAATTTATCTTTATTATTACTATGAATGTTTTGAAATAATTCTAATGGTGTTTGTAGTGTATGGGAAGTAAATTGTTGAAATGGCTCCGGAAATAGTTCTTCTAATTCTTTTAAGTTATTATCAAATAATAATGCTTTACCAAGGGCTGTTGCATATGCGGGTAGTCTTTTACCGACAGATGAAATGAGCTGAATTGGATTATTCGTAGTTATTTTAAGTAAATACATAATTTCATTGCCCGTTAAAATTCCTAAATGACATGTTTCATTACACTCAGTAGATAACCGTTTAATTTGTTCCTGTATTAAATCTAAAGTAGTATTAGTTGATTCGTACATGCTACTAAGAAATAAAATCTCTTTGCCCATTGTATATAATAAAGTTTCTTTAGAAAAGAGTAGGTAATTTCGTTCGCATAATGTTTTTAAAATAGGAATTAAAGTGCTTTTTGGACAATGTATCATATTTGATATTTGTGATAGACTTAGTCCTGATTGGTTTTCAGCAATAGTCTCAATAATTTTTATAACTCGTAAAGTAGGATTATGTAATTTCTCATTCATCATATTGTAAGTCCCTTTTGATAAATATCTTTAATATAATAATAGCTTGTTTTGTTTAAATTTCAAATAGCATTTCAGAAACATTTTTAGTTTTTGGGATGCTTTTTTAGTCTAATATTGAATTTATACTAATATACTTAAAACATTTATAATTATTGGTTCGTATATACGAAAAATGTTGACATATACGAACGCTGGGAATATTATAGGGTTAACAAGAGAAGTAAAACTATAAAAGTTTATGGAAATTTATCTATTTTATAGGAGGAATTACTATGAATGCAATTCATGTAAATAATTCTGATAATGTAGGAACTGCACTGACTTTACTTCATAAAAATGATAAAGCGTTAGAGGTTACTATCCAAGAAGACATACCAAAAGGGCATAAATTTGCAACAAAAAATATTTTAAAAGGCCAACCGATTATAAAATATGGTGCTCATATTGGTGTGGCTAATAAAGATATTAAGTCTGGCGAATGGGTGCATATTCATAATATAGATGGTGAAAGAGGTCGTGGCGATTTAGATTCAACTCTTAAAACCATTAAACAAGATGGTAATAGGTCACATTCGATAACAAATAGCTCTAAGGAATATAAAATTACTGGATTTAGAAGACCTGATGGAAGCTTTGGATTCAGAAATCATGTATTAATAATTCCAAGTGTACATTGTGCTAACAAAGTTGTAGAACGAATTGCAAATGAAGTTAAGTATAGTGGAATATCATCATCCTCTGATTCTAAAGTTGTTTTTGTTAATCATCAACATGGATGTAGTGAATTAAGTTATGATGCGACTCAGACACAAGATGTATTGGTAGGATCTGGTGCAAATCCAAATGTGTATGCCGTACTAGTTGTGGGGTTAGGGTGTGAGGTAGTCCAAGCCGAGTCTACAGCTAAACAAATTAAGACACGTACACCATATAAAAGAGTTGAATATTTTAATATTCAGGATTGTGGTGGTGTTAACGCTAGTGTAAAAAAAGGTGTAGAGATTGTAAAAACTATGTTAAATCAAGCTATGGCAGTTAAACGATCAGAAGGAAGTTTAGCTGATGTTGTTTTGGGAACAGAGTGCGGTGGCAGTGATAGTTTTTCTGGCTTGAGTGCAAATCCAAGTTTAGGGGCCGCCTCCGATATTATTGTTAATCATGGTGGAAAAGTTGTTTTAGCGGAAACTACTGAACTTATAGGGGCAGAACATATATTAGCTGAAAGAGCTTGCAATACTGAAGTTCACAAACAAATTTTAGATACTATTAGAAATTTTGAACAAACGGTTATTGATTCACATGCAGATATTAGAGGTGCTAACCCTAGCCCAGGTAATATAGAGGGAGGGTTAAGTAGTATAGAAGAAAAGTCCTTGGGATGTATTTATAAAGCAGGAAATACCACTGTAAACTCTGTCATAAACTATGCTAAGCCAATTACAGCTGATGGGTTAACGTTTATGAATACTCCAGGCAATGATATAGAACAATTAAGTGGTATGGCAGCTGGTGGCTGTAATATTGTTGTTTTTACAACTGGTAGAGGCACTCCAACGGGTAGTCCAATTGTTCCAACAATAAAAGTAGCTTCTAATACAGATACGTTTATTCATATGAATGATTCCATTGATTTAGATGCAGGAACTGTTGTTAGAGGGGAAAAAACAATACAAGAAATGGGGGTTGAAATTATAGATGCCATTGTAGACGTAGGCAATGGACAGGAGACTAAGGCAGAAGAGAATGAACAAAATGATTTTTCGATTTGGCGTTTAGCAACAACAGTATAAAATGATTAAATTTATTATTTTTAGGAGGTAAGTATCATGGATTTACAATTAAAAGGTAAGGTTGTTTTAGTTACTGGTGGTGGCAGTGGTATAGGCAGTGGTATTTCTCTTAGACTAGCTGAGGAAGGTGCAATACCAGTTATTTTAGGAAGATCCCCATTGAAAAAAGAATTTATAGAAGCGATGGAATCGATTACTAATAATTATGAATTTGTTCAAATCGATTTAAATGATACCGATAAAATTAAACCAATAGTTGATTCTGTGGCAAAAAAATATGGTGGTATTTATGCTGTTGTTAATAATGCCGGTGCAAATGACAATAAAGCTATTGAAGAAACAAGTTGGCAAGAGTTTGAAAAAAGTTTGCATGGAAATTTAACTCACTATTATGAATTAGTACGTTCTGCATTACCATATTTAAAAGAAGTAAAAGGCTGTGTATTAAATATTGGTTCTAAGACTGCATTGACTGGACAAGGGAAAACTAGTGCGTATGCAGCTGCTAAAGGTGCTATTTTAGGTTTAACTCGTGAATGGGCAGCAGCATTTTTACCATATGGTGTTCGTAGCAATGCTATTGTAGTGAGTGAATGTTGGACACCACTATACGCAAATTGGATTAAGACTTTTGATAATCCTGAAGAACGGAAAAAAGTGATTACTGATAAAATCCCATTTGAAAGACGGTTTACTACAATAGAAGAAATTGCTAATACAGCAGTTTTTGTTATTTCTTCTTTGTCTTCCCATACTACAGGACAATGGATTTTTGTTGATGGTGGATATGTACATTTGGACAGAGCTTTGAGTTAAATCACTCAGCGCTAGGAGGTGGAATTATGTCTACTGATAAAACTATAAAAGTAAGTGGCAGTAAAATTAAGCTAGCATTTTGGTTAGTTACAATCCTATTCTTTATGTGGGGTGTTAGCTATGGCTTAATTGATGTAATGAATAAAAACTTTCAAAATCAGTTAGGTATTACAAAAGCTACATCAGGTTTGTTGCAAGCTGCATATTTTGGAGGCTATTTCGTAATAGCTACACCAGCAGCTTTAGTAGCGAGAAAGTTTGGTTTTAAGGGTGGCATTATTATGGGATTAGCACTTTATGCAATCGGTGCATTATTAATTATTCCTGCTAGTAATGCATATAGTTTTTACATGTTTCTTGGTGCCTTTTTTATCTTAGCTTGTGGTTTGGGTAGCTTAGAGACTAATGCTAATCCTTATATTACTAAATTAGGTAGTGATAAAGATGCAGCCTTTCGTATTAATGTAGCTCAGATCTTCAATGGTATCGGTCAATTTTTAGGACCTATTATTGGTGGTGCCTTATTTTTATCCGTTACTCATGGTGGTGATGTAGCAGATAATATGCGTAGTGTACAAATGGTATATGTTGGGATTGCTGCAATTATTATTATTATGTTATTGCTTTTTGTATTTAATAAATTGCCAGAAGGATCCGAGATTTCAGGAGATACGGGCTCAGCTGAAGATAATGAAGTTAGTTATTCAAAACTCTTTAGTTATCGCCATTTTAGACTAGGTGCATTATCTCAATTCTTCTATATTGCCTCCCAAGTTGGTGCAGGAGCATTCTTTATTAATTATAGTGTAGATCATTGGCCAGAATTATCTGATTCTCAAGCGGCATTTTTCTTTAGCATTGCTTTAGTTGCATTTATGGTAGGGCGTGTTGTTACTACACCTTTATTGAAAAAATTTAGACCAGGGTGTGTTTTGGGAATTTATTCCCTTATTAATGTATGTATTATGATTTTGCTTAATATTGTTACTGGTAGTGCATCTGTTTTTATTCTTATTGCATCTTTCTTCTTTATGTCAATTAGTTTCCCAACTATTTTTGCCCTTGCTATTACTGATATACCTGATGCATTGGTTAAAACAGCATCTAGCGTTTTGATTATGACTATTGTTGGTGGTGCTATTATGCCATATTTCATGGGATTAATTGCTGATCATCATAATATTGCTTATTCTTTCTTATTACTAATACCTTGTTTCTTGTTTGTAGCTTGGTATGGATTTTTTGGAAGTTGTCCAAAGAGTGTCAACCGTAATTAGTATTATATGAGAACTGACTTTGATTGCGATTCTATTACATACATAATCTAGTTAAAGGAGAAATAATAATGCTTGAAATTGTCGACAGCCATTTTCATATTTGGGATTTAAATATCTTAAATTTACCTTGGTTAAATTCTTGTGCAGGTGTTATAAAACGTAGTTTTTCGATGGATGACATCGTAAAAGCTTATGGACAGTATGATTTCAATTTTAAAGGTGGTGTTTATGTAGAAGTAGACTGTGATAACGCAATTCAAGAAGATGATTATATTTTCAAATTAAAAAGTCCATATATCTTAGCACGTGTTATGAGAGCTCGTCATCTATGTGAGCATATGCGTTTGCCAATTGGTATTGTAGGAGTCAGAGAACCACTTCATATAGATAGCTCTCCTCGTGGACGTTGTTTAGAACGTAGTTTTATTCAAGGCTTAGAAGTTTTAGCTACACAAGATTTATTATTTGAAAGTTGTAATCGTGTAGAGGAATTAGAAGATTTATATAATGCTATAAAACAGGTGCCAGAAGCTAAAGTAGTAATTAATCATTGTGGTAATGTAAAGACTCTAGATGATAATTATAAAAAATCAATGACTAAACTAGCTTCGTTACCTAATGTATATTGTAAAGTTTCAGGGTTTCCAACTGAAGATAAAATTTTTGTTAAAAATCTTTTGGATTTTATTGCCGGCACTTTTGATCATTCAAGATTAATGTATGCATCTAATTATCCTGTAGTTAATTTATATTCATCATTTGCAGATCATTTGAATTGTGTACGTGAATACTTTAAGGATGATGTAGATATTTTTGGTAAAACTGCTAAAAAATTATATAAAATTAATCCTCCACAACTTTTTGCTTCTGTTATTAAGTTACGTCCAGAAAAAGCAGAGTATTATAAAAAATTACATGCTGACCCATTTTCTAGTGTTAATAAGATGATTAGAGAGTGTGGTATCACAAAATATAAAATTTGGAATCGTGATGATTTGTTATTTTCTGTAATGGAATATTGCGGAGATGATTTTACTTATGATATGGAGAAGATGGCAAAAGATCCAGAAACAAACCGTTGGTGGAAAGAAACAGATCCTTGTCAAAAGAGAATTGATGGTGCACTGAAGAGCGAATGGTGGGCAGATATGGATTTGGTTTATGATTTAAATAAATAAAGGGAGCGATATATATGAGTGCTAAATATTTATGTCCTATATTAACATCTTTTAATGATGACAGTACAATTAATTATGAAGATATGCATGGATTATATGATCATGTGCTTTCTAATGGTATTGATGGTATATTGATTGGCGGTAGTGCAGGTGAGTTTTATGCATTGGATTATAATGAAGCTGAAGAATTAATCTTGGATGCTGTTAATTATATTAATCATCAAAGTATTGTAATTGCAGGAACTGGCCGTATGAATCGGATGGAAACCATAAACCTTTCTAACTCTGCTTTGGAAAAAGGTGCTGATGCGGTTATTATTGTTGGACCATATTACAGTGCATGTAGTCAAGAAGATGTTTTTAATTATTTTGATGATATCTTAGGACATATCTCCGGAAACGTTTATTTATATAATTATCAAGACCGTACTGGTTATGATATATCTGTTAATACAGTGTTACGTTTGTTAGAAAAGCATGATAATCTTATAGGTATTAAGGATACTCATCCAGTTTCGAGACATAGTCAAAAATACATTAATGAAATTTTACCTAAATATCCATCTTTTGAAGTCTTTACTGGTTATGATACTAACTGTGTTCCTGTAGTTATATCTGGAGGAGCTGGCTGCATTGGCGCATTATCTAACGTATATCCTAAATTATGCCATGATTTAGTTTCTTCTTTGAATAACGGTGACTTTAACAAAATTGTTGAAATAGAAAGAAAAATTGATAAGTATGCATTATTCTACGAAGCATATACACCATTTAATCCACTTATGAAATGGGCTTTGAATGAAATGGGATATTCAATTAAGGAAAACTGTAGAGTACCTATTAGTAAATTAACAGCAGATGTAAAAGCAGATCTTGATGCAGTCGCAAATCGTCTTTGGAGAAAATGATGGTGTGGAGGTAGAAAGATGAGTAAACGTATAATTCTTAATGAGACTTCGTATTTTGGTAAAGGTGCCATCAAAGAGATTGTAAATGAACTTAAAGGACGACACTTACAAAAAATCCTAGTTGTGACAGGGGAAAATCTTCTTAAATTTGGTATAGCTACTAAGGTTACAGATTTGCTCAAGAATGATGGTATTGATTTTGAAATTTTCACAGATATAAAGCCAAATCCTACAATTGAAAATGTCAAAAGTGGCGTTGAGTCCTGTAAAAAGTTTAATGCTGAAGCTATTGTAGCTATTGGTGGTGGTAGTATTATTGATGCTAGTAAAGCTATTGGCATTATTATGACTAATCCAGAGTTTTCAGATGTTAGAAGTTTAGAGGGCTTGGCAGAAACTAAGAATAAATCCTTACCTATTATTGCGGTTAGTACAACATCTGGTACTGCGGCTGAGGTTACTATTAATTATGTTATTACTGATGTTGAGAAAAAACGTAAATTTGTTTGTGTAGATCCTCATGACATTCCAGTTGTAGCAATTGTTGATCCTGATATGTCTGCACCTATGCCTCAAGGCCTTTGTGCATCGACTGGTATGGATGCATTAGTTCATGCAATAGAAGGATATATTACTAAGGGTGCTTGGGAATTAACGGATATGTTGCATATTAAAGCTATTGAGTTAATTGGCAAATCGTTGCGTCAGGCTGTTGCAGGAGATTTTGCTGCTAGAGAAGAAATGGCTTTAGCTCAATATATTGCTGGAATGGGCTTTTCTAATGTTGGCCTAGGTATAGTACATTCTATGGCGCATCCACTTAGTGCTCTTTATGATGTTCCTCATGGTAAGGCTTGTGCTATGATGTTAACAGCAGTATTAAAGTTTAATGCTAGTTCAACAGGTAATAAATATAGAGAAATAGCTCGTGTTTTTGGCGTACAAGGTCTTGAAAAGATGAATAAGGAAGAAGCTGATAAGGCTGCTATTGATGCAATACAACAACTAGCTGATGATGTGAATATCCCAAAACATCTTAAAGATGTTGGTGTTAAGGAGAGTGATCTTAAGTTTTTAGCCGAATCAGCTATGGCTGATGCATGTACACCAGGCAACCCTAAGGATCCAACATTAGATGATATTATTAATATTTATAAGTCTATTATGTAATTTTAGTTATTAAATCTGACTGAACATGAAAAGTAGGCAGTAAACCTAGAAATATGGTTTTACTGCCTACTTTTTATAATTGAACTTCTAAAGGATTTGTATATTTTTTTCGGTATGAATGTGGTGTTTCCATAGTTGCCATTTTAAATATTTTACAAAAATAACTAGTTCTATTGTAACCTAAAGTTTTACTAATCTGATTAACCGTTAGTTGAGAATATACTAATAGTTTTTTTGCTTCTTGTATACGTAATAACGTTATATATTGTACTACTGAAAGTCCTGTATCATCTTTAAAAATTTTAGAGAAGTAAGATTCGCTTAAATGAATATGTTCTGAAATCCTCCTGAGTGACACGCGTTTACTTAGGTTTTTTTCTATATATAACATAGCTTTTCGAATCTCTGGACGATTAATAGGTCGTTCTGATTCTACAAAGTCTGGTAATTGTTCCAATGGCATCTCTTCTGCCACTAAATCGTTAAATGGAAAGTAATGCTCTACCAAAATCCGTAAAACTTTTGTAGCACTGTAAATTTGTTCTGCTGTAAGAACAGGTAAAGTCTGATATAAGGAACGAAGCTTAGTATCCTCATGCCAATCTGTTTGGGTAGGTAAAATTGGCTTAATTGTAGTATCCTCTGTTTTCGTTTGTCCTGCCATTATGAATCCTAAAATTGCTCAGTCTTTCATAATTGGTACGGAGAAATCTATGAGGCCCATGTGACAGCGATAGGGGCAGGAGGATAGTTCTTTAGTAGCGTCTAACCCACCATATAAGTCACATTGATTACAACGCTTGGCATAAATTGGATTGCGCCTGACAATCTTACAAAATGGAGAAAAGTTATATTCTTGAGATAAGACTTTCCCTCGATTATTAACAAAAATGGCTGCAATTTTTGTTATGTTTGTAAAATCACGCATAATTTCGTTAATGAGTTTCGTATCTGCGTTTGTACAAATCATGGTGAAACCTCCAATCACAAATAACGTGTTAAGAGGGCTAGTAAGGACACCGCTGAAAATAGCTTTACTTGCTCTCTATCTAATGGACAGGCTATAAACCTGGAAAAGAGAAAAGTGACATACCATCTAAAAATCATATACATATAACATAGCGTTATCATTAATACTTATTCTGCTTTATGTATATAAGTATAACAGAATTGTAGTATTTTAATAATAGAAAAATCGTATTTTACAAATATACATAAAAAAGTTGTATTTAATTATTTTTATAATAAAGATAGATAAAGCCTTTATATTAAATGTGTTTGGAAAGGATTGATCCCAATGGATAGCGACTGAATAGGACGGCATGCTCTATAGAGATATATGGTGTATAGGAGTTAATGTTGCATACATATGAATAGTTAAATAAACAATTAAAGATATAAAATGCTACACTGTAACATAGTTTCCTGTACAATAGATACTTTCATTATACGTATGGAGGGTATTATGGCGATAACATGTGGATTAACTGAATTTGTAGGGACTAGCAAAACTGGTGATACTATAGGTCTCGTAATTGCTAACGTAGATCAACAAGTTTTAGATGCAATGAAATTAAAGAAAAAATATCGGTCAATCGGTATTTTAGGTGCTCGTACTGGTGCAGGCCCACATATTATGGCAGCTGATGAAGCAGTAAAAGCAACAAATACAGAAATCGTTAGTATTGAGTTACCTCGTGATACTAAAGGTGGTGCAGGTCATGGTTCATTAATTATTTTTGGCGGTGACGATGTATCTGATGTAAAACGAGCTATTGAAGTGGTATTAGCTGAGGTGGAGCGCACGTTTGGCGATGTATACGCCAATGATGCTGGACATATTGAACTTCAATATACAGCACGTGCTAGTCATGCAGTAAATACAGCATTTGGTGCACCTGAAGGTAAAGCATTTGGGCTTATTGTAGGTGCTCCAGCTGCTATTGGAGTAGTTATGGCCGATGTAGCTGTTAAATCAGCAAACGTTGATGTAATTGGTTATGCATCTCCTTCTGCAGGTACAAGTAATTCTAACGAAGTAATTTTACAGATTTCTGGCGATTCTGGGGCTGTACGACAAGCAGTTATCTCTGCTCGAGAAGTAGGTAAACAATTGCTCGGTACAATGGGTGACGAACCTGTGAACGGAGCCCCTTCCTATATCTAATCTGAAAGGATGGTATGCCCTATGAAATCAAAACGTTTTGAAGTCTTAAGTCAACGTCCTGTCAATCAGGATGGTTATGTAAAGGAATGGGTAGAGGAAGGTTTTATAGCCATGGAATCTCCTCAAGATCCAAAGCCTAGCCTCAAAATCGAAGGTGGCCGCATCGTAGAACTCGATGGTAAACGCCGTGAAGACTTTGATCTTATCGATACATTTATTGCAAATTATGGTATCGTTCTCGATGGTGCTCAAGAAGCAATGGCAAAGGAGTCAAAAGAGATTGCCAATATGATGCTTACACCTTCAGTACCTCGTGAAGAAATCGTTAAGATTTGTAAATCTATTACTCCAGCAAAAATGCTTGAAGTTGTTTCTTGTATGAACGTTGTTGAAATGATGCAATGTATGCAAAAAATGCGTGCTCGTCGTACAATGGCTAACCAAGCCCATGTAACGAACGTAAATGATAACCCAGTACAAATAGCAGCCGATGCCGCGGAAGGTGCACTTCGTGGGTTTGCAGAAGAAGAAACAACTGTAGCCGTTGCACGTTATGCACCACTTAATGCTATCAGCTTACTTGTAGGCTCTCAATGTGGTCGCCCAGGAGTATTGACTCAATGCTCCCTGGAAGAAGCAACAGAATTAGAACTTGGTATGCGTGGCTTCACAGCTTATGCAGAAACAATCTCAGTATATGGTACAGAAGACGTATTTACCGATGGGGATGATACACCGTGGTCTAAAGGATTCCTTGCATCTGCTTATGCATCTCGTGGTCTTAAAATGCGCTTCACTTCTGGTACAGGTTCTGAAGTACAAATGGGCCAAGCAGAAGGTAAATCTATGTTGTACCTTGAAATCCGTTGCCTATACATCACAAAAGGTGCTGGCGTACAAGGTATCCAAAATGGGTCTGTAAGCTGTATCGGTATTCCAGCAGCTGTACCTTCTGGTATCCGCGCTGTATTAGCAGAAAACCTTGTAGCAGCTATGCTCGACTTAGAATGTGCATCTAGTAATGACCAAACATTCAGTCATTCTGATTTGCGTAGAACAGCTCGTACATTGATGCAATTTGCACCAGGTACTGACTTTATCTGTTCTGGTTATAGCTCTACACCAAACTATGACAACATGTTTGCTGGGTCCAACTGGGATGCAGAGGATTATGATGACTGGACAGTTATCCAACGTGACCTCAAGGTAAATGGCGGTCTTATCCCTGCTCGTGAAGAGGAAGTAGTAGCGGTTCGTAATAAAGCGGCTCGTGCACTACAAGCTTTGTTCAAAGCCTTAGGTTTGCCTCCGATTACAGATCAAGAGGTAGAGGCTGCTACTTATGCTAACGGATCTAAAGATATGCCTCCTCGTGATAAAGTTGCAGATATTAAAGCGGCTCAAGATTTGTTGAACCGCGGTGTTACAGGTGTTGATTTTGTAAAAGGCTTAGCTAAAGAAGGTCATCAAGATGTAGCACAAAGTATTTTGAACTTATTAAAACAAAAAATCTCCGGCGATTACTTACAAACATCGGCCATCTTTGACCGTGATTTTAATGTTATCTCTGCGATTAATAATAGAAATGACTATCAAGGTGTTGGCACAGGGTATCGTGTGGAAGGTGAAGATTGGGAACGTATTAAAAATATTCCAAACGCCATTGATCCACGGGATATATAAGGAGGTGTCATGATGGCTGAAATTAACAGAGATGTATTACGCTCTATTATTCTAGACGTTTTATAAGAAATGGGTGGTGTTCATGAGGCACCACAATTTAAGGCTAGTGTTGGTAAAAGTACAGCACCAAGTGCAGTGCCTAGACATGAAGACCCAACTGGTGACGATAGCTGGCTCCAAACTGGTGGTCCTGCACAACCTGGTACAAGCGCAGATGAAGTTGTCATTGCTGTTGGTCCTGCCTTTGGTCGCAGTCAACGACAAACCATTGTTGGTGTACCGCATCAAGAGGTTATTCGCCAATTAGTTGCTGGTATCGAAGAAGAAGGTTTAAAAGCTCGTGTGATCCGCGTATATCGTTCCTCTGACGTAGCAGCTGTAGCCGTTGAAGGTGATTCTATTTCTGGATCCGGTGTATGTATTGGTATTCAATCTAAAGGTACAACCTTGATTCACCAACGGGACTTACAACCACTTTCAAACTTGGAATTATTCCCTCAAGCACCGCTATTAACAGCTGAAACATACCGCGCTATCGGTAAAAATGCTGCTAAATATGCTAAGGGCGAATCCCCAACACCAGTACCAACATTGAACGATCAAATGGCTCGTCCAAAATACCAAGCATTGTCTGCGTTGCTTCACATCAAGGAAACTAAGCATGTAGTAAAAGGTAAGCCAGCTGATGAAGTTCGTGTCACTGTATAAGGAGGTTTACTATGGCTAACGAATTAGAAGCCTTAATTCGGCAGATCGTATCTGAAATAGAAGGGGCGAAAGACAGTACGACACAGTACTCAGTGCCTCATACACCATCTACAACTAATACAGTAGATAGAGTGGTTACAATCGAAGATTATCCGATTGCTAAAAAACATCCAGAGTGGATTGATCTTGGTCAAGGTCGTGACTTAAGCCATATTACGATGGATAATGTAATGGCAGGTCACATCACAATGGATGATTTGAAAATATCGCCATCCATTTTGAAAGCTCAAGGTCAAATTGCTAAGGCTGGGGGCCGAGATCAAATTGAACTGAACTTCTCCCGTGCTGCAGAAATGACGAAAGTTAGTGATAAACGTTTACTTGAAATGTATAATGCACTTCGTCCGTATCGTTCTTCTAAACAAGAACTATTAGATATTGCTAGCGAACTTGATGGTTTAGGTGCTCCAATTTGTGCAAACTTTGTACGAGAGGCTGCAGAAAACTATGAACGTCGTAAAAAACTGAAAGGTGATAATTAACCTATAGGAGATGTCATTATGAAACGAATTGTTGGCATCGATATCGGAAACTCTACAACAGAAGCGGCCTTGGCCGAAATTCATAGCAATGGAGAGGTAAAGTTCTTATCTTCTGCTATTGCCAGTACTACGGGTATTAAAGGAACGCGCGAAAATATCGTAGGACTTATGGATGCTCTCAAGTCGCTAATCAAGTCTGCTAATCTTACACTACGAGACATTGACTTAGTTCGCATTAATGAAGCTACACCAGTTATTGGCGATGTGGCTATGGAAACTATTACAGAAACAATTATTACAGAATCAACCATGATAGGCCATAATCCTAAAACACCAGGTGGCTTAGGTCTTGGAGTAGGCTATACGGTTCCTATTGAACAACTCATCGACAAGCCGCAAGATCAGCCATACATTGTGGTAGCTCCCAAAATTATTGATTTTGAATTGGTAGCACAGCTTATCAATGCGTACTGTAAACGCGGCTATGATATTCGTGCTGCTATTCTTCAAGCCGATGACGGGGTACTCGTTAATAATCGATTAGATAATAAAATTCCTATCGTAGACGAGGTTGCGTATATCGATAAAATCCCAATGGGTATGCTTTCCGCTGTAGAGGTTGTAGAACCGGGGCAAGTGGTATCACAATTATCTAATCCTTATGGTATTGCCACTGTATTTGAGCTTTCACCAGAGGAAACAAAGAATATTGTACCAATTGCTAGAGCTCTCATCGGTAACCGGTCTGCTGTAGTTATTAAAACGCCTGCAGGGGACGTTAAAGAACGGGTAATACCGGCAGGATCCATTATTGTTCAGGGAAATGACCGAACTGTATCCGTAGATATATCTGCTGGGGCAGAGAAAATCATGGAAACTGTTGAATCCATTCATCCTATCGAGGATATCAGCGGTGAACCAGGTACGAATGTAGGCGGTATGCTTGAAAAGGTTCGCCTCACGATGGCTCAATTGACGAATAAAACGTCGCAAGATGTATATATTCAAGATTTATTAGCTGTAGATGTGGCTGTTCCTATTAATGTGAAAGGTGGGCTCGCAGGTGAGTTCTCTATGGAACAGGCAGTAGGTATTGCCTCTATGGTTAAGTCTGATCATCTACAAATGGAAATCATTGCAAAGCAGGTAGAAAAAGAATTAGGCGTGCCTGTTGAAATTGGTGGTGAAGAGGCTGAATCTGCTATCTTAGGGGCTTTGACTACACCAGGTACCGCAAAACCAATGGCCATACTCGATTTAGGCGCAGGCTCAACGGATGCATCCATTATTAACCAAGAAGGTAAAATTAAGGCTATTCATCTTGCTGGTGCAGGAAATATGGTAACTATGCTCATTAATTCCGAACTTGGTTTAGAGGATATGCATATTGCAGAAGCTATTAAACGAGATCCATTGGCTCAAGTACTCAGTGTATATCATATTCGTCACGAAGATGGAACGGTGCAGTTCTTTAATGAACCACTTTCCGCAGCATTGTTTGGACGCGTTGTTATCGTAACGCCAGATGGACTCGTTCCTGTAGAGCGCGATATCCCTCTAGAAACAATTAAGCGTGTACGTCAAACGGCAAAGAAACGGGTGTTTGTTACTAATTCACTCCGCGCTTTGGCATCTGTTAGTCCTACTCATAATGTGCGAGATATCCCATTTGTAGTTATCGTAGGTGGTTCTGCATTAGACTTTGAAATTCCTCAACTTGTAACCGATGCACTTTCACAATATGCGTTAGTGGCAGGTCGAGGCAATATTCGAGGCGTTGAAGGAGCACGAAATGCGGTAGCAACAGGATTAGTATTATCCTATGCACAGAATGGAGGGCTATGATGGACCAAAGTATCATCAGTAAGCCAACTATACTGTTGTATGCGACTCAGCATATTAGTGAGGATATACTCAAACCACTTTTATATGGTATTGAAGAGGAAGGTTTACCTGTTGTTATTGAATTTCATAGTGGTACTCATATGGAATTGGCCAACCTAGCATCTCGTAACTCAGCTTTATCTGTAGGTATAGGCGTTGATGAAGTGGCTATTGTATTGACCTATAAAAATATACCAGCTCATCAATTCATCTATCGACTTAGTGGTTATAGTCATTATCCAAATAGTTTGCGCACATTAGGTGTCAATGCAGCTCGTCTTGTAAAGGGAAATCCTTTTGTTTTAGATAAACGATTGGAAGTAGCCTTTTAAATACAAATGACTTGAGAGGTGGTGCATATGGCTATTTATACGAAAACCGGTGATGCAGGTACAACGGCCTTATTTGATGGCACTAGAGTACCTAAGAATTCACTTCGTGTGGACACATATGGGACCTTTGATGAATTAAATGCTCAGGTTAGTGTGTGTGAGAAGTTAGTCGTCTCACAAGACAATAAATATGTGCTTCACGCAATACAACATCAGCTATTTCGCTTATGTGCAGAGGTAGCAACGCCTCATGTGGAACATCTTAGTGAAAGTAGTAATCTAATTTCACAGCAAGATATAAGCGAATTGGAACACCTAATTGATGACTATACAAAGAGATTGCCACAGCAACATAGCTTTATATTAAGTGGAAATTATTTATCTGCTGCAGAGCTACATGTGGCGCGTACTATTTGTCGTCGTGGTGAACGATTGCTTATAAGCTTAGGTTCTGTAGAACCTATTCGCGATGAGGTTCGTAAATTTATTAATCGACTATCTGATGCTCTATATATCATGGCTCGCATGGAAGACTATGTACAATTTGTGGAAACAATTGTGGAACGGGTTTCAGAACGCGTTTCAGAACGTGTAGTAACTAGTCACGCTGAAATATTAAGAGAAACAAATCAATGCGTAAGTAATATAGAGCAAAATACTGAAAATGGAGTTTATAATATGTCAACTGGAACAGAGTTAGAGCATATTATGATGAAGCTTTCACAATCGGCAATGGACTACGCTCGGTCCATAGGTGTACCTATCGTTGTATCTATAGTAGATACAAACGGTGTATTAATGTATTTCTTACGTATGTCAGATGCATTGCTCATTAGCAACGACATCGCACAGGCAAAGGCGTACACTGCAGTAGCGCTTAAAACAGCAACTCATGAAGTACATCCAAGCGCACAGCCTGATGGCGATTTATTCAACATAGAATCTATGGTAAATCGTAAAATCTGTACTTTTGGTGGTGGGTATCCAATCATCATTAATGGAAAGATTGTCGGAGGACTCGGTATTAGCGGTGGTACTGTGGCACAGGATATGGACATTGCATCTCACGCATTACAATCTTTGTAGATTTATGAGGTGAAAACCATGGATGTAACGCAAATATATATTAGTGAGTTTATTGGTACTGCCGTTTTAATCGCATTTGGTAATACTATAAATGTTCTTCCAATTAGTAGCACCTTAACTATATAGCTAGAGAATATAAAATGCGATGAACTATAGTAAGGCTGAATAGGTTAAAAATATATTTTGAATTAGGAGGAGATTATATGGCCTTTCAAGAGGTAATTGATGCAAAACAGCGCATCATACAAGAATTTGTACCCGGAAAGCAGGTTACGATAGCTCATGTTATTGCTAATCCTAAACCAGATTTATTTAGAAAAATGGGGCTTGAGGAAAAGGGACGAAATGCTATTGGGATTCTTACCATAACACCTGGCGAAGGGACCATTATTGCAGCCGATATTGCAAGTAAATCTGGTGATATCGAAATCGGTTTCATCGATAGATTTTCGGGCGCACTTCTCATAACCGGTGATGTATCTGCTGTTGAATCTGCTTTGCGCAGCGTAATTGAAGGGCTGCAACGCATATTAGGATTCTTCCCAACGGATTTAACAAGATCATAATGAAAGGGTAATTATGGGCACCGAAAAGAAAGAAAAACGCATCCTCCTAGTAGGACGTAGCGGTTGTGGTAAAACTACATTAGCAGATACGATTACCCATGGCTCGGCTACGTATCATAAGACGCAAGCCATAACGAGAGTGGGAAACTTCATTGATACTCCTGGAGAATATATGGAGAATCCTAATTACTATCGAGGCATTATCTTGCACGCCTATGATGCGGACTTAGTGATTTTCATGATTCCAGCAGGCGATGAAACTACCATATTCCCACCAAGTTTTGGGAACTCCCTCAATCGTGAGGTTATAGGCGTTGTGTCAAAGGTGGATACGGGCAAAGATGTTAGGGCGCCTAGGCGCAATCTTAAACTAGCGGGAGCTACTAAGATTTTTGAAATATCTGTTCACGATGAACAGTCGTTAGAACATTTATGTAACTACATATACAGTTAGTTGAAAGAAGGTTTTTCCATGGACAGAGGTTTTGAAGAACAACTTAATCAATTTATTTTAAATAAAGCGATCATTCCAAAAAGCTTGGGTCTATGGGAACGATATTTCAAAAAAATGTGTCTTGCTTGGCAGGATATGTCACCTGAAATTCATGCTCAGCATATTATTTTTTCGGCAGATAATGGTATTTCCGTAGATGGTTTAATTGGTTATAACTATGAGATTACTCGAAAACAGTCCCAGAATATGATTGATGGAAAAAGTGCAGTCGCTAATTATTGTATCTTTAATCATATTCCTTACGAAGTCGTAGATGTAGGGATTGCTTGTCCACAAGGTGTTGGGGTAGATCGAAAGGTCGCTCAAGGCACTAAGAATATATTAGATGGTGCTGCTATGAGTGATGAAGAATTTGATTTAGCGTACCAAGCGGGATATAACCGAGTTGTATATTATGCGGAGTCGGGGATAAATCTATTTTCCTTCGGAGAAATGGGTGTCGGCAATACGACTACCTCAGCAGCTGTCTTGAGTGGACTTACAAAACTAGACCCACGGATAACCGTAGGCCCAGGATCTGGTCCTGATGAAGAGGCGTATATGAATCAGAAACGAGAATTCGTACGCACTGCACTATCTCATCATAAGGGGCACTTAAATAGCCCTAAAGAGGTGATTAGCCGCGTAGGTGGCTTTGATATAGCTGCTATTACAGGTGCAATGGTAGCTTGTACAGACTTACATATTCCGTTTGTTATCGATGGGTATATTACAGCTGTTGCAATGGCCTGTGCTACTCAAATGAATGGAGATGCTCCATTATATGGTATTCCATCCCATTATTCTCGTGAGGTAGGAATGGCCGCAGCATTGGCCTATGCAAATATTCGTCTTGATGAGGTTCCAATCCATGGACAAATGGCATTAGGTGAAGGTACAGGTGCTGTACTCATGGTACAACTACTTAAAACAGCACACTTTGCCTTTATGAATTTAGGGACCATGGTGGAATTATTAGAAAAATAAATTTGTAATCTTTGTACTATGTTTTGTAAAAGGAGAGAAAACAGATGACACAAGAAGCATTAGGTATGGTTGAAACTAAGGGCTTAGTAGGCGCTATTGAAGCAGCTGATGCAATGCTTAAAGCAGCTAATGTGGAACTCGTAGGCAATGAAAAAATTGGCTCTGGTCTCGTTACTGTTATGGTTCGTGGTGATGTAGGTGCTGTAAAAGCTGCTGTAGATGCAGGTGCAGCTGCTGCAGAACGTGTAGGCATTGTTATTTCTACTCATGTAATTCCAAGACCACATAAAGATGTAGAAGGTATTTTACCAACAAAGGGTGAATAATTATGACCGATACTAAAAGTATGGTAGATGAGATTTTAAAGCGCGTATTGATGCGTATTGATAGTGCTGACTTAAGCAAAAATACAGGTGTAACAGATAATGTATCATGTGCTTCATCACCTGTAAGTTCATCTACGGTAAGTCAACTACAAACTTCTATAATTACTGAACACGTAGGTAGCACTGCAACAGGCGATACAATTGGCCTCGTAATTGCCAATGTAGATAGTCAAGTATTGGAAGCTATGAAGCTTACTAAATCATATCGATCTATCGGTATCTTAGGTTCACGTACAGGTGCAGGGCCGCAAATTATGGCCGCTGATGAAGCTGTAAAGGCGACGAATACGGAGATTGTTAGCATTGAGTTTGCTCGTGATATGAAAGGTGGGGCCGGAGCTGGTTCCCTTATCATATTTGGTGGCGATGATGTATCCGATGTAAGACGCTCTGTAGAAGTAGCATTACGTGAATTAGAACGCACCTTTGGCGAAGTATATATGAATGAAGCAGGTCATGTGGAAATTCAATATACAGCTCGTGCAGGGGAAGCTTTAGTTACAGCCTTTGGTACACCAGAAGGTAAAGCCTTTGGGTTGATAGTTGGGGCTCCAGCAGCTATCGGTGTAGTGATGGCAGATACAGCAGTTAAATCAGCTAATGTAGATGTAGTAGGTTATCAATCTCCATCGAGTTCTGCTATGAGTAACGAAGTTATTTTACAAATTAGTGGTGATTCGGGTGCGGTCAAACAAGCTGTAAAAGCAGCACGCGATGTGGGCTTAACCTTACTCGAAACTATGGGAGAAAGACCTCAGAATAAAGGTAATGCTTATATAATCTAATGAAGGTTATGTAAACTACGTGCGAATCATCAAAAAATATATACGTTGGGAGGTGGCATGGTGAAAGATTCACTAGGGTTACTAGAAGTAGCAGGTTTACTGGGGGCTATTACCGCATCAGATGCAATGGTTAAAGCTGCAAATGTACGGTTAATAGGCATAGAAAAGGCGAGAGGTCTTGGCTGGATGACCGTAAAGGTTGTAGGCGATGTAGCCGCTGTTGAAGCGGCAGTACAGACTGGTGTAGCTATTACAAAAGGTATGAACCTTTATATTGCTCATAAAGTAATTCCTCGACCTGCAGAAGGCTTGGTAGAATCCTTTAATGATGATTTTACAGAGAAGCCAGCTAAGGTAGCTGATGAAACAGAGAAACCCCAATTAGATGAAAAGGTTGTTGAGATGTTAGATGAAATTGTATCTACGATTATAGAACCGAAAAGTTCTAAGTCCACAGATACAAAGAAAACAACACCAAAGAAAAATCCTAAAAAGAAATAAAGTAGTAAATAATAAAGGAGATTATCATGAATAACGCATTAGGCATGGTAGAAACAAAAGGTTTAGTAGGCGCAATTGAAGCGGCTGACGCAATGGTAAAAGCAGCTAACGTTACATTAGAAGGTACAGAAAAAATCGGGTCCGGTCTTGTAACAGTAATAGTTCGCGGTGATGTAGGGGCTGTAAAAGCGGCTGTTGATGCAGGCTGTGCAGCAGCACAAAAAGTAGGCGAAGTGGTATCTACTCATGTAATTCCACGCCCTCATAGCGACGTAGAATTGATCTTACCTAAGAAAGGATAATAGCTTATGGATCGGGAACAGATTCGTGCTATCGTACGAGAAGTGATCGAAGCTATGTTCGAATGGTCCATTCCCGTAGGTGTGAGCAATAGACATGTCCATCTATGTCAGGAGGATTGGGATATATTATTCCCTAATCAGGCAATTACTAAGAAAAGTGACTTAAAACAAACTGGAGAGTTTGCTTCAGAACAAACAGTTACTTTAGTGGGGCCTAAAGGAGTCATTCAAAATGTCCGAGTACTAGGTCCTCTTAGAAAGCAGTCTCAAGTAGAGGTATCTTTGACCGATGCTCGTACATTAGGCATAAAACCTCCTATTGTGCTATCCGGTCATTTAGAATCAGCCGTAGAGATTACTCTATGTACTGAAAACGGGGAAATCACGAAACCTATTTGTATCGCTGCAAAAAGACATATTCATATGTCGCCTGATGATGCAAAACGGCTTAATGTAAGCGATGGTGATAGTGTTAATGTTGAGCTTCAAACGCCAGAACGCACTACTGTATTTGGTGATGTTATCGTTCGGGCCGTGCCTGGTTTTGTTTTAGAACTCCATATTGATACAGATGAGGCAAATGCTGCCAATGTACAAGGTGCAGTGATGGCGAGAATTGTACAGTAAAGTAGGTGATATGATGAAAGGTTTGAAAAAGGCAAATAATACCTTGCAAGAGTTCTCTGATCTTGTAGAGTCCAAACAAGTGAGCTCTCATAATCAAAAGAATTTGCGTGTAGGCATTGACCTTGGTACATCATCTATTGTCCTATCTGTAGTAAACGATAAAGGTAAACCTATATATGGTGCTTTTGAATATAACGAATCTATTCGAGATGGCCTTGTAGTTGACTATGTGGGAGCTGTTACGATTACGCGAGCGTTAAAAGCTAAGGCAGAAGCGGCCTTAGGTACAGAACTTGTATATGCCGCAGCAGCTGTTCCACCTGGAACGATAGGCAAGAATAAAGATGTAGTAGGTCATGTTCTTGAAAGTGCCGGTTTTGAAGTGACCTGTATTCTAGACGAACCTACCGCTGCTGCTAATGTGCTAGGAATCACCGATGGTGCTGTTATCGATGTCGGTGGTGGTACTACGGGCATAAGCATTTTAAAAGATGGCCGAGTTGTATATACCGTAGATGAGCCTACAGGGGGCACCCATATGAACCTTGTCATTAGCGGGGCCTATGGAATTTCTATCTCTGAAGCGGAGGCATATAAGCGCAACGAAGCTAATAAATGCGATGTATATGCAATTATACGGCCTGTTGTCGAAAAGATGGCAGCTATTTCTAAGCGTGCGTTACAAGAAGGTGGCTATGAAAAGGGGACTCCTATTGTTGTTGTAGGTGGTGCTTCTAATTTTGAGGAGTTTACTAAAACTTTCAGTCAATATATAGGATTACCCGTAGATAAGCCGTTATATCCAGAGTTTGTAACGCCCTTAGGAATTGCCATAGGAAGTGAGCATTAATATGGATGTATTAGTTAAACTGGTTCTAGAACGCCTAGAAAAGCGCATGACATCCACTGCAGTATTTATGGTCACAGAGTGCAATAGCTATGATGAACATATATTGCTGCAGAATCAACTCATTTCTTTTGCTGGTATAGATTATGGTCATATACGAGAGTTAATGAGCGATACATTGGTGCCTTGGGTGGCTTGCCTGCATCGTTCATTAGCGTATGACTGTGAGGTGACAATACGCTTAGCCGTTCCTGTAACCTCGTTGATGAATCCATCAGTCATTCTAGATTGGCCTATTAAATTTATAGATAAATTTGGTCATCATATATATGCCAGTCATCAAGCATGGATAACTGCCTCTTTTGTAAAATCTTGTGAAAGTCAGTCTATTATCGTCATATATAGAGGACAACGGTTCACTATGGCTGCTCATGATGAAATTGAGCGCTTAGATATCACAATAATTGAAGGGAACGAGAAGTATGCAAGTCGGTAAAGTAGTGGGTAGTATTGTATCTACTCAAAAGCATGAATCTCTAAAGGGAATGAAACTGATGATGGTAGATATTCTCGATGGAGGACAAGAGTTGACGGGGCGCATAGAAATCGCCGTCGATACAGTATGTGCTGGTGAAGGTGAATATGTGCTTCTAACTCGAGGTTCATCGGCACGGCATATTTTCGAAGATGATAAAGGCACCGCAGTAGATTGTGCTATTGTGGGAATTATTGATAGTTTTGAAAAGTGATTGTATAGGAAATAGCTGGTGCCAGAGTTAAACCTAGTTATTGTGTCACATCATGAATGTATCCTTGATTGTGTACACCGTTAGTTGACATGGTCATTGCATCAGCAATGCAACCTATATGGAGGTTCATGATGGAAAACAATACACAGTTGAAAGAAATGATCCGCTCCATGGTTATAGATTTACTACAGGGGCAAAAGCAAGGAACAGCCTTATCACAACCGGTTAAACAAGAAGCTAGAGTGCAAGTTGAACCCGGTGTATTTGATACGGTTGATGAAGCTATTCAAGCAGCAAAAGCAGCGCAAGCGCGCTTTGAAGATTGCACTTTGGCAACTCGTGAAAAGGTAATAGCAGACATCCGTGCTGCTATGCGTCCACGTGTACAAGAGTTGGCTCAAAAAACTGTTGAAGAAACAGGAATGGGGCGCGTTGCAGATAAAGTACTGAAATTAAACCTTACGCTCGATAAAACACCGGGTGTAGAAGATCTCATTACAGAATGTGAAACTGGTGATAATGGTATGACATTGTATGAATTGTCTGCTTACGGTGTTATCGGTGCTATTACACCAAGTACAAATCCAGCAGAAACGTTAATATGTAATACCATCGGTATGTTAGCAGCAGGAAATGCAGTATTCTTTAGTGTGCATCCTGGTGCTAAGCAGCTTAGTCGATTACTAGTTAGCGAACTTAACCAAATCATTGCTAAATCGATTGGCATTGAAAACCTTATCGTTACACTTCGTGAACCATCTATTGAGTCTGCTCAAGAGATGATGCTACACCCCGATGTGAGCTTATTAGTTGTTACTGGTGGGCCTGGTGTAGTAAAACAAGCGCTTCAAAGTGGTAAAAAGGTTATCGGTGCTGGTGCTGGTAATCCACCGGCATTTGTAGATGAAACAGCAGATATTAAAAAGGCTGCTCAAGATATTGTTCTCGGTGCTAGTCTAGATAATAACATTCTATGTATCGCCGAAAAGAGTGTCGTTGCCATGCGGCAAATCGAGCCACAACTCGTTCAAGAAATGGTAAAAGTAGGTTGTGCTCTTATTGAAAATCAACAAGATATCCAACGTTTGGTAGATTTAACAGTTTTACCAAATGGAACACCAAATAAAAAGTTCGTTGGTAAGAATGCAAGCGTTATTCTTGATGCGGCACATATTACTTACAATGGTGATCCTCGTTTGATTATTATGCGCACTCCAAAAGACCATCCGTTTGCAGTGATTGAGATGTTGATGCCTATTTTGCCTGTTGTGACCGTAGATAGTTTTGATGAAGGCCTTGATGTATGCTTAATGTTAGAAGCGGGTTTACATCATACGGCAACAATGCATTCCTTAAATATGGAACGGCTCAATCATATGGCACGTAAAATGAAAACATCCATTTTTGTAAAGAATGGACCATCCTATGCAGGACTTGGTTTTAGTGGTGAGGGTACGACAACATTTACAATTGCTACGCCTACGGGGGAATCCACTACATCGGCTCGTTGCTTTGCAAGACGTCGTAGATGTTGCTTAACAACAGGATTTAATATTCGATAGGTGGTGAGCATATGAATAAATGGACTTTTCCAACAAAAATTTATGCGGGAAAGGATTCGTTAAATCGCCTTACAGAATTTAATGATGAATCTATTCTTATTATATGTGATCCATTTTTGAAGAATTCTCCAAATCTTACATATGTTATGGGTTTAATGGAAAGTAAAAATAAGGTAACTGTTTATACAGATGTAGTACCTGATCCACCGATTACTCATGTGGCAAAAGGAATTGAATTTATGGAAGGCATCAAGCCATCTATAATTATTGCTATAGGTGGAGGATCTTGTATTGACATGAGCAAGGGAATAGCTTATTTTGGTCGTAAACTAAAGCATATGGATATTAAATCTTTTATTGCTGTACCTACTACTAGTGGAACAGGCTCAGAAGTGACATCTTTTGCTGTTCTCACTGATAGTGAAACACAGATTAAGTATCCTATTATAGATGATGCGGTACTACCAGATGAAGCTTTATTAACACCATTATTTGTAAAAACATCTCCACCAAGTGTTACCGCATATAGTGGCATGGATGTACTTGTTCATGCGTTAGAAGCTTATGTGGCAAAGGAAGCAAATAACTTTACAGATGCTTTAGCACAAAAGGCTATTGAGTTAGTGTTTGAGTACTTACCGAAGTGTTATAAATCATCTGCTACAGAACAGGATAGAATGTCTATGCATGAGGCATCATGCTTGGCGGGCCTCTCTTTTAACAAGGCGGGTTTAGGCATTGTTCATGCGATGGCTCATCAATTGGGCGGACAGTTTCATGTTCCTCATGGGCTTGCAAATAGTATGATTTTGCCATATGTTATCGTTTTTAACTGTGTCCATAATACTAATGTAGCAAAAAAATATGCTCATTTATCTGAAAAACTAGGTTTTACATCCTATGAATCATCGGAACAAGAAAAGTTGTCTGCACTCATAGAAGCAATCGTTAGACTACAACATTCCTTAGACTGTCCAATGACACTTACCGCATTTGGTGTGGAACGAGTAACATCTGAAGCAAAACTTAATCTTATGGCAGATAGAGCACTAAAGGATATGTGTTATCGATTCAACCCGTATCCGGCAAATCATGATGATCTTGTTGGATTATATAAAAAAGTTCTGTAAATACATATAATGTATAAAAAAGAGATTTTAATGAATATCATTAGGGTCTCTTTTTTATATTTTATACATAGGATATTCAGTTGTTGCGATTATATTTTATCTTTAGTCTATATGGTATATCTTGTTATTTATTATTAAAGATAAATTATTATGTAGCAGAAAACACAATATTTTTTATTTTATGATGATATAATATCTTGCATATCCTATCGTAATTTAGAAGTATTATTCAAATTTAGTCATATTCTATATAACTCTTTGTAATATAGAAAAATATAGATTTTATCTATATTTGTTGTATAATATATATAGGATATTTAAAAAATTAGATGTTTTTGTGAAAGCGTATCCTTATCTAAGTTTAATTAGATGTTTGGTACATTTTATTTTAGATTCATGTTCAATGTACTACTTTCGCAAAATGAGTATGATCGTATGTGGTCATACATTTTTTTGAAAAGAGAGGTATTTATGCAACACATGCTACGCATGGGGATTGACGTGGGGTCAACAACTGTTAAAGTTGTATTATTAGACGAACACGATAACTATTTGTATAAAAAGTACATACGCCATTATGCGAACATTTTGGACACCGTATATACCTTGCTCCAAGAGGCTCAAGTGGGCCATGAAAATGATCAAGTTCACGTGTGTATTACCGGTTCTGGTGGTATGGCGATGGCTGAAAAGGTACGTATTCCATTCGTGCAAGAGGTTATTGCTGAAACACGTGCTGTAAAAGCGTTGTATCCAGAAACTGATGTTATCATTGAACTTGGTGGTGAAGATGCGAAGGTAACCTATTTAGGTCAAACGGCAGAACACCGTATGAATGGTTCTTGTGCAGGTGGTACAGGTGCTTTCATCGACCAAATGGCGACTTTATTGCAAACTGATGCATCTGGTCTTAACCAATTGGCCATGAATGCTGATACGATTTATCCAATTGCAGCACGCTGTGGCGTATTTGCTAAAACAGACGTACAAGCTTTGTTAAACCAAGGCGCATCTCATGAAAATATTGCTAAGTCTGTATTCCAAGCTATTGTAAACCAAACAATTGCGGGCCTAGCATGCGGTCATAAAATCGAAGGTAATGTAGCATTCCTTGGTGGTCCATTGACATTCTTGTCTGAATTGCGCCAATGCTTCTGCGATACCTTAGAACTTGATGAAGCACATCGCATTATCCCTGAAAATGGTGAATTATTCATTGCTTTAGGGGCGGCTTTGATGAAAGAAGACTGTCGTGAGATTACGGTTGGTCAATTAACAAAGGAAATAGGTGCCCTCATCGGTATTCCTATGGAGGCTACAGATCGTGTAGAACCTCTATTTAAAAATGAACAAGAATTAGAAGAATTCCGCGCTCGTCACGCGAAGGCAGTAACCCCAAAAGCGAATATTGAAGATGCGCAAGGTCCTTGTTACCTTGGTATCGATGCTGGTTCTACCACTCTTAAGGTAGTTCTCATCAATAGTAATAAGGAAATTATATTCTCTCACTATGGTCCTAACCATGGTAAACCTTTAGAAAAATCTCGTGAAATTATCGAGAAAATTTATGAACTGTTACCAAAAGGCGCTTATATTGCGCATTCTGGTGTAACTGGTTACGGTGAAGCATTCCTTAAACGTGCCCTTGGCATCGATATCGGCGAAGTAGAAACAATGGCACATTATCGTGCAGCTCGTTTCTTCTGCCCTGATGTTTCCTTTATCTTGGACATCGGTGGTCAAGATATGAAATGCTGTAAGGTTCGCGATGGCTATATCGAAGATATCGTATTGAACGAAGCTTGCTCTTCTGGTTGTGGCTCCTTCATCGATACATTCGCATCCGGTCTACGCATTCCAATCGATCAATTCGCGAAGGAAGGTTTATTGGCATCCTTGCCAATCGACTTGGGTTCTCGTTGTACTGTATTTATGAACTCTAAGGTTAAGCAGGCTCAAAAAGAAGGGGCTACGGTACAAGATATCGCGGCAGGTCTTGCTTACTCTGTTATTAAAAATGCCCTTTATAAGGTTCTTAAGGTAAAAGACCCTAAAGAATTGGGTGATCATATCGTTGTACAAGGCGGTACATTCTACAATGAATCCGTATTGCGTGCCTTCGAGAAATTGATGGGCGTAGAGGTAATTCGTCCTGACGTATCTGGTTTGATGGGTGCTTATGGTATGGCTCTTCTGGCTGCAGAAACAGCAGAAGAATTACAAAAGGATCATAGTACATTGTTAGATAGTGAGGGTCTTAATTCTTTACAAGTATCTACGACAATGCGCAATTGTGGGCTTTGTTCCAATAACTGTATGCTTACTATCAATGCTTTCTCTGACGGTCGTACATATGTAACAGGCAACCGCTGTGATCGCGGTGCAGGTGGTATGATTCAAGAGGAACGTAAAGCAGTTCCTAACTTAGTAGAAGTTAAATTGCGTCGTTACTTTGACTACTACTTAAAGAAAAATATTCCTGAGTTTGAAGGTAAAATGCGTGTAGGTATTCCTCGTGTCCTCAATATGTACGAGGATTTCCCATTCTGGTTTACATTCTTTAATACGCTAGGCTATGAAGTAATCCTTTCTGACTACACTACAAAAGAACAATACAACAAGGCTATCGATACGATTCCATCAGATACAGCTTGCTATCCTGCAAAAGCGGTCCATGGTCATATTCGTGATCTTGCGAATGCACAAGTAGACTTTGTTTGGTACCCTTGTATTCAACATGGCCCTAAGGAATTTAGCCGCGACAATAATTACCACTGTCCAATGGTTATTTCCTATCCAGAACTTATCAAAAACAACATGCAGGAGGTTCTGGGAGATACTCCATTCCACGCACCATTCTTGCCATTAGCCGATAAGAAATCTCTTGTTCCTGCTCTTGTGAAAGCATTGGATTTCTTGAATCTCAAAAAGAAAGATATTGCTAACGCTGTTGAAAAAGCGTGGGAAGAACAAGAAAATTGTAAGGCTTCTTACCGTGAAACGACAAAGAAAACAGTATCTCGCCTCGTAGCAGAACAAATTCCTACTATCGTATTGGCTGGTCGTCCATATCATTTGGACTCTGGTATTAATCATGGTATCCCAGAGCTTATTACATCTCTTGGTATGGCTGTTCTTACAGAAGATGGTGTTGCGCCACTTGGTCATGAAATTAAGCATCTACGTGTTGTAGACCAATGGTCTTACCATAGTCGTCTATATCGCGCTGCCGAATTTGTAAGTAGAACAGAAGGATTCCAAATCGTTGAGCTCAACTCATTCGGTTGCGGTCTCGATTCTATTGTAGCGGATCAAGTAAAAGATATACTTTCAGCAAACCACAAAATTCATACCTTACTCAAAATTGATGAAGGTACAAACCTTGGGGCTGTAACGATTCGTTTGCGTTCATTGCAATCTGTAATGGAACGTAGCTTGCGTCGTCATCACAATCCAGAGGCACCAGAAGTGGTGGAAGAACAATTGCCAACCTACGATTATAATCGTGTTGTATTCACGGAAGAAATGCGTAAGACCTATAAAATCTTGGTGCCACAAATGTCACCATTGCATTTTAGCCTCTTGGATCCAGTCCTCAAAAATGAAGGCTATAACTTTGAAATGTTGCCAGCACCAACGCGTGACGATATTGAAGTGGGCTTGAAATACATTAATAATGATGCATGTTACCCTGCGATTATCGTTGTTGGTCAGCTCATGTCAGCACTATTGTCTGGTAAATATGATATCAATAAAACGGCTGTTATCATCTCTCAAACTGGTGGTGGCTGTCGTGCTACAAACTACATTGGCTACTTGCGTAAAGCTTTGATTGACGCTGGTATGAAACAAGTGCCAATCCTATCCCTCAATGCGAGTGATATGGAACGTCAACCAGGCTTCAAATTGACAAAAGGGTTCTTACATCGTATGATCCAAGCCGTTGTTTATGGTGATGCCCTTATGCAATGTGTATTGGCTACACGTCCATATGAAACTAACCCAGGCTCTACAGATGCATTATGTGATTACTGGATTAAAAAATTACAGCAAAACATTACATCTGCAAGCCTTCGTCAGTACAATAAATACATCAAAGAAATCATTCATGACTTTGATAACTTGCCGGTTAATAAAGATGTACAAAAACCTCGTGTTGGTGTGGTAGGTGAAATTTACGTTAAGTTCCATCCAAGCGCTAACAACCATATCAATGAACTCATTGAAAAAGAAGGTGGCGAAGTTGTTACATCTGGCTTATTAGACTTCTTCTTGTACTGTGCAATGGATAGCACATACCGTGCTAAACACCTTGATGGTACATGGCTATCTGGCTTCTTCGGTACATTGGCTCGTGAAGCTCTTGAACTCTATCGCTTGCCATACGCTAAAGCCGTAGCAGCGTCTAAACACTTCGACCCTCTACAACGTATGACGGATGTAGCAAAAGAAGCAGCTCAATATATTGGTCTTGGTAACCAATGCGGTGAAGGTTGGTTCCTTACAGGCGATATGATTGACCTCATCGAAAAAGGGGCAAAACAAATCGTATGCTTGCAACCATTCGGCTGCTTACCAAACCACGTAACAGGTAAAGGCATGGTGAAAACACTATCCGCTGCCTACCCAGACGTGCGCATTGCTGCTATCGACTACGATCCAGGATCTAGTGCAGTAAACCAAGCAAATAGATTGAAACTACTACTATCGACAATGTTTGAATAAAGGTGTGCTCCGTTATATTTTCAATGGGGCTATGTTAGATGTATTGCTAATTTTAGCTAAAATAATGGTTTTGTAACTCGATGGAGCTTTAGTGAATAAGCCATAAGGTGCTTTATATTTTATAATGGGGCCCGAATACAACTACATAATACTAGTATAGAAAAAATACAGCCCTCTCTTGGCTCAGTACGTTACTACGTTCCGTAAAATCGCTGCAGAGAGGGCTGTATTCTTTTCTATATGCGCTAATTATGAAGATGTCCCATTATAAAATGTAAATAATCCAATCTACTATATATCTAATAGCTCCATCGAGTTTGTTATCTCATTATTTACAAAAAATTAGCAATACACCTAACGGAAATGGGAGGGGGGAGAGGAGATGTGCCTATGGCACATCTCTTTTATCCTACAATCAGTTGGACAGGTGATTTCCTTTATTGTGCCTTATATTTTCAGAAGAGAAAGAATAGTGCCAAGTCGATATTATATAATCTGTAATACATATAGTTTATTACTTTGACTGATGCTCTTGTGTCGTAATGGGACGCCTTCATAGAAAATGTTAATAAAAATAGCACCACCTTTTTCGCAGCGATTTTACGGAACGTAGTGACGTACTGAGCAAGAAGAAGGTGGTGCTATTTTTATACTTAAATTTATTCAATTGTAATTGGGCCCCATTACGACTTAGAGCGATAAGGGTTATAATATTGTATTAACTAATGTAATAAGACTGGCACTATTCTTTCTCTACCAAACCATACAAGCACAATAAGGAAAACGCTGCACATACTAGCATTGTAATCCCCATTGGTATACCTGTATGATCTCCTCCTATACCAACTAATGGCGATACAATACCTGCCGCAAACATGCTAGCAAAACCGAGTATGGCAGAGGCACTACCGGCCATTTCTCCGTAGCTAGTCATCGCCATAGAGAAGGAGGCAGAGCCGAATAGGGATACAGTGCATACAGTGAAGAAAAGTATGATTGTAACAGGGATAAGTGGCCACTCGAGCAGCATGGCTACTAAGAATAATAAAGAGCCGATTGTAAGTTGCCATAGGCTAAAGGTAAGTAATTGTTTAGAGGTTATAACATTACTAATACGACCACTAATGGCACTGGCTAAAATAATACCACAGCTATTAATACCGAAAAGATAGCTAAATTCTTGAGCTGAAAGTTGAAAAATATTTTGATATACAAAGGAAGAGCCTGAGATGTATGAGAAGAATGCACCAAAAGCAAATAATTGTATTAATGTTTGTCCTAAAAAAGGTTTATCTTTGATGAGTTTGATATAATTTTTAGCTGCTGTACCTATGCCACCTGTGATTCGTTTCTCTTTTGGTAAGCTTTCACGGAAAAGAAACGATCCTACTAATAAAATAGTAGAAAAGAGTGCTAAGATTACAAAGATTACACGCCATGTAGTGAATAAGAGCAGTTGACCACCTACTAAGGGTGCAAGTACTGGTGCTAACCCATTAACCATCATGAGCAAGGCAAATAGTTTGGTAAGTTCTTGACCAGATGCAAAGTCTCGGGCAATAGCTTTAGAAATAACAACTCCTACAGAACCTGTTAAACCTTGTAAGAATCGACCTAGTAAAAGTATTTCGATACTAGACGCATAGGCACATATAATACCAGAAATAACACATAGTAAATTACCTATAATAAGTGGTAACTTACGGCCCATTGTGTCGCTAATAGGACCACCAAATAATTGACCTATAGCAACGCCAAAGGTCATAACACCAATAGTCATTTGAATATTAGATGCTGTTGTATTCAATTCGCCAGGCATAATTGGTAATGCAGGTAAATACAAATCTGTTGCCAGCGGTGTTATAGCTGTTAACATGCCTAGGAATATTACCAAGATAAAGGGAACCTTAGCAGAATTTTTTGAATTCATAAAATCCTCTTATTTTAAAATGGGAAAAATAAAAGCCTGCGAATCGCACTTCGCAGACTGCATTTAATTTTATCTATTTGATACGATGTATTGTACCATGATTGGTAGATAATTTCTATAGATTTTTCTTGTTAAGAATTATGATTTGCTATCTTTTCTCTTATCAATTACAATAATTGATATTATTTATATTTAGAATATCAATTCAATTTATGTGTGTAGGAGAGAATTATATGAAAAAGATGGCAAAATTTTTGATTTTGGCTGTAGTGGCTGTACTAGGGATTACTGTAGTTTCTTCTGTAGAAGCTATTAGTTCTGATGAGGCTGTACAGAGTGCATTAGCTCGTGTGTCAGGAGCAACAGTTGCAAATGTAACCGAGTTCAATCGTGATTATAATCATGGTCGTTTAGATTATGAAGGTGAAATTCATTACAATGGTTATGAATATGACTTTGAAATTGATGCAGATACAGGCACATTTATAAAGTGGGAAGTAGAGCAAGAGATTTACTAACAGACAGGAGATTTATAATACGTAATAATATTATTAAACTCATTAAGTTATATTATTGGTAGTATGCGGATATGTGGCAACAAAAAAGAACAGCTCGTGAAGAGCTGTTCTTTTTTTATTGTTACCAATTCTTAGAAGAAGAAGTGATGAATTTCATGGATGAAATGTTGACCGAAGAAGGAGATAGCACCATGCATGATGATGAAGATAATGAAGTATTTGAACGCGCTGTTCATAATAACACTTGCTTCAATTTCATGTTCTAATTTGTGAGCTTCTTCAGAGCTGATTTCTTTGTGATTTTCAAGGTATGCTTTCAATGCAGGACCTACAGCACCAATAGAAATCGCGATAGATTGTGGGGACAACATTTTGCCGATACCAGCTGCACCGGAGTTAACAGCTGCTAACCAGAAGCCAAGGTCTTCGTAGTTTGTAGGATCTAAACCTTGAGCTGCTGCAATTTGAAGTGGGCCAAACAATACGTTGGAGTTTGTACCGGAACCTGTTAAGAAGGCACCTAATGCACCTACGATAGGAGCGAATAGAGGGTACAAAGAACCTGTACCAGCAACCATTGCTTTCGCAATGTCTGCAGTCATACCAGAGTATGTCATCAATTTAGCTGTCATAACAACTGTGATGATTGTAATGTATGTGTATTTTAGGTTCTTAAATGTACTGCCTAATGTACCAAAGATTTCGCCAGCTTTTGCTTTTTGAATGAAACCACCTACGATACCAGCGATGAAAATCATGATACCAGGAGTTGCAATCCATACGAATGTGTAAGGTTTTGCACCGGCACCTTGGTAAATAGGTACAGATGTTTTGATGGATGCAAGAGGACCATTAATTGCAGGGAACAATTTAGAAGTTAATAACAACAATACGAAGATTAAGATGAATGGCATTGCAGCGATTAAGCCTTCACTACCAGATACTTTAGGAACTTCGCCAGTTTGTTTAACAGCGTATTCAGGATTATTAGGAGGCAAAATTTTTGCACAGATAATGATTACTGCCATGATAACGATAGATGCAGAGATTACGGATAATTCTGGACCCATTACAGCATTGATTAGAGTTTCCGGAACTGCTAATGCTAAACCAGAAAGCAATGTTACAAGGAATACGCCTTTTAACGCTTTAACGCCGCCACCGATAATCATAACAACGAAGAATGGAGCGATAAGGTTAAGCAAGAATAATTGTACGGAAATGAATGTACCTAAATGGCTAGGATCAAGGTTTGTTAAGGATGCCAATGTAGTTGTTGGAATACCGATAGAGCCAAATGTTGTTGGTACAGAGTTTGCAACGAGACATGCGATGATAGATTTTAGTGGGTCAAAACCTACGGCAACCATCATAGCAGCTGGAATTGCAACAGCAGTACCGAAGCCAGCCATACCTTCCATGAAGGCACCAAAGCCCCATGCAAGTAACAATGCAAGTACACGAGTATCAGATGTTACAGAAGAAAGCATTGTTTTAATAGTTTCCATTGCTTTCGTATGTACTACCAAGTTATAAACGAAGATAGCAGCTGTAATAACTAATAGGAT
>JAGZGB010000134.1 GCA_018367495.1 Veillonella sp.
GCCACCAATCATGGCTACAATCGGAGATAAAATAAGAGACAAAAAGATTTTTAAAATCCCCGTCTCATTCAACGCATCAAATCCTACAGACCAACCCACAGCACCGATGATACCACCAATCAAAGCATGGGATGAGGAACTTGGGATTCCCCAATACCAAGTTAAAAGATTCCATGTAATGGCACCGATAAGAGCTGCAGAAATAATACCACTATCGATAAGAGATGGCGACATTACTATATCACCACCGATAGTCTTTGCAACACCTGTACTAACCATTGCACCCAAAAAATTGAGAGCAGCGGTCATCATAATTGCCTTTTTAGGCTCAATAGCTCGTGTAGAAACGGATGTGGCAATGGCATTCGCCGTATCATGAAAGCCATTGATATAGTCAAAGGCTAATGCTAAAAATACAACTAGCCATACTAAATAATGAGCATCAAGCATACTTCAATACTACCCGGCGGAATGTACCAACCAAATCTTCGCAGCCATCGATTACATCTTCCATAGCGCTAAGGATTTCCTTCCATTTGATAATTTCAATTGGATCTGTACACTCTGTAAAGAGCTTAGCCATTTCTTCATGATAAATATTATCCGCTTCAGACTCAAGTTTCAATACTTGGTGAACACGCCCCTCTACCTTCACATGATCCTTTTTAAGACTACCCATATAACCAATGGATTTATTGATATGCTTAACGCATTTAACAACAATTTCACTCATGCGAATAGCACCATCACTTGGTTTGCCAACGTGATACATAACCATTTTATCCATGATTTCTTTGATATTATCCAATGTAGTATCCAGTTGGTCAATCAAAAGCTGAATATCCTCACGATCCATTGGAGTGATAAATGTTTTGCGCAAACGCTCTACAGTTTCATTTACTAATTCATCGGCAGCTTTTTCCTTTGTATCAATTTCAAGAAATGCCTCTTCCTTAGAGATATCCCCCTTAAACACGCGTTCCATCATTTCCGCACTTTCATAAGTTAGTGCAGCATGCTTTTCCAAAATACTGAAAAATTTTTCTTCTTTTCCTTTTAATTTAAAAGCCATGAAGATCCTCCCGAACCAGTATTGATTGCTTCTATAATAACAATTTAATTATAGCATACTACAGGTAATTCCTAAACCAATTTACCAATCTCTATATTTTAACCCCTATGCGTATATGGCATATATAGAATCTACATCTGTGAAAGCTTTTATGACCATATTTCCACTATATAAAGTAGATAAAAAAGCAGATAGCTGACTAACATATCAACTATCTGCTATATATTTCTTAGCTATCTTTGTGCTTTTTATTAACTAATAACCATCAACTCTTAGCTATTAGCTTCCGCCGCCTCTGCCGCCTTTTTCAAATTAGGTACGGATGTAGGGCATGTAGCAGGCGTACAAGCGCCATTAGGGCCTAAATCTTCAGAACGATTTACAAAGGTAGTATGTAACATATGATGTGCTTTGTGGCTCATAGGTTTGCCATCAAAGAACTCAGCATACAATTTTTGGATATCTGGATTATCACAAGCAGCTTTTACAGTTACTTCTGCATCACGAGTATACAAGGATGCAATACGAGCTTCACGAGCTTTGTCAGCCATCGGTAATTTAACGCGTGGTTGACCACCACCACCGATACAGCCACCACGACAAGCCATTACTTCAATGAAGTCATAATGGATATTTTCTGCACGCATGCGTTCGATGAACTTACGCAAATTACCTGTACCATGAACTGCCGCTACGTGTAATGTTTTATCTCCAATCACTACGTCTGCTTCGCGAGCACCATCCATGCCACGAATAGCTTCAAATGGAATCAATGTTTGAGGTGCATCTTCACCTGTCGCCATCTTGTAAGCCGCACGCATAGCCGCTTCCATAACGCCACCAGTGTTACCGAAAATGATACCACCACCAGAAGCTTCACCCATCAATGGGTCAAAAGCAGAATCTTCAAGGTCATCAAAATTGATTTCTTCTGCGCGCAACCATTTTGCAAGTTCCCGTGTAGTAATACAGTAGTCTGTATCGCGCATTTCTGGTGTATTCCAATATTCCGCAGAGGAGTTCATTTCATCGCGACGAATTTCAAATTTCTTAGCTGTACACGGTGTTACTGCAACGGCAACGATTTGTTTTGCATCAAGGCCTATTTTTTCAGCAAAATATGTTTTTTGTGTAGGCGCTTGCATAGCAATCGGGCTCTTAGCCGTAGATAAGTTTGGCAAGAATTCTGGATAGAATGTTTCCGCAAACTTAACCCAAGCAGGACAACAAGATGTGAATTGAGGCAATACTGCATCACTATTAATAACGCGTTCTAATAACTCAGATGCTTCTTCCATGATAGTCATGTCCGCACCAAAGTTTGTATCAAGAATATAGTCGCCACCCAATTTACGAAGAGCAGCCACCATTTTACCTTCTACAAATGTACCAGCCTCAAGTCCAAATTCCTCGCCTAAACCAACACGTACGGCAGGCGCAGTTTGGAAAATGACGATTTTATTAGGGTCAGCAATAGCTGCTTTTACTTCATCAATTTCAGAGCGTTCATTAATGGAATCGAATGGGCAAATAGATGCACATTGACCACAATGAATACAAATTGGATGATCCCCATTCGTTGTTAAATCATAATAATCAAATACACCCATGTCTACAGCACAAGCTTTACGACATAAGGAGCAGTTTTTACATTTAGTTAAATCTTGTACTAATGCAATATTTCCGTCTTCAATTGGCACGCGACGGTCTAAAAATTGGTACTTACTCATGAGTTCCTCCTACTTAGGTAACGTTGTTA
>JAGZGB010000135.1 GCA_018367495.1 Veillonella sp.
CGCTATTGCTACAGCTCGTGAATTTGCAGATAATGCAGAAAAAACTAAAGGTCGTTCCATGATTATCATGGGCGGTGGTATCAACCACTGGTACCATGCTGACGTGATTTATCGTACCATCTTGAACCTTATCATGTTCTGCGGTACAGAAGGTGTTAACGGTGGTGGCTGGGCTCACTACGTAGGTCAAGAAAAACTTCGTCCTGTTGAAGGCTGGGGCGGTATCATGACAGCTAACGACTGGAGTAAAGCTCCTCGTTTACAAAATGGTACATCTTGGTTCTACTTTGCTACAGAACAATATCGTTCTGATTGCATCGACTTGGCAGATCGCGTATCTAAATTAGCTAAGCCTCGTTATCGTCACCCTGGCGATTATAACGTATTAGCAGCTCGTTTAGGTTGGTTGCCATCCTATCCTACTTTCAATAAAGGCAGCCAAGACTTGATTAATGATGCTCGTGCAGCTGGTGCTGGTACAGAAGCAGAAATTAACCAATATGTGGCGCAAGCGTTGAAAAACAAAGAATTACAATTCTGCGTAGAAGATCCTGCAGCTAAAGAAAATCACCCACGCAACTTGTTTGTATGGCGTGCAAACCTTATCGGTTCTTCTTCTAAAGGTCATGAATACTTCTTGAAGCATTTATTAGGTACTAAAAATGCAGTATTAGAAGATGACGATGCACCTACACGTCCAGAAGAAATTAAATGGCGTGAAGCAGATGGAGCAGGTAAACTCGATCTCTTAATCGACATCGACTTCCGTATGGCTTCTACCGGCTTGTACTCTGATATCGTATTCCCTGCAGCTACATGGTATGAAAAAGAAGACTTGTCTTCTACAGATATGCATCCATATGTACACGTATTCCAAGCAGCTGTTGATTGCGCATGGGAAACTAAATCTGACTGGGATACATTCCGTACCCTTGCAGAAACAGTATCTCGTGTAGCAAAAGAGTCTGGCTTCACAGAATACGAAGACATCGTAGCATTGCCTCTTGGTCATGACAGCCCAGGTGAAGTGGCTCAACCAGAAGGTAAAGTTCTCGACTGGAGCAAAGGCGAATGTGAACCAATTCCAGGTAAAACAATGCCTAATCTTGTTCATGTAAAACGTGACTATAGCCAAATCTTTGAAAAATTCATTGCTTTGGGACCTAATATCGAAAACAAAATGGGTGCTCATGGCTTGGCTTGGGATGTATCTGATGAATATCAAACATTGTACGCACAAAATGGTACAATCGATAATCCAGAATTCATTTCTCATGGCCGTCCAAGCATTTACGAATGTAAAGAAGCTTGTAATGCTGTATTGACATTGTCTTCTTGTACAAATGGTAAATTGGCTGTTCGTTCTTGGAAGGCAATGGAAGAAAAAACTGGTCTTTCTGGTCTTGAAAAGAACGCAAAAGGTCGCGAACAAGAAAAAATTACCTTTGATGACATGGTTCGCCAACCACGCTTTATCATTAGTTCTGTAACAAGTACTGGTAAGAACGATAAAAACCGTCGTTATTCTCCATTCACAACATCTACAGAGGATAAAGTACCATTCCGTACCGTAACAGGTCGTCAATCCTTCTATTGTGATCATGAAATGATGCGTGATTACGGTGAAGCTATGGCGTTGTACAAACCTGTATTGTCCTATAAACCAGTACAAGGTGACTACAAACAAGAAGGTATTCCAGAAATTACATTGAAATACTTAACACCACATAATAAGTGGTCTACACACAGTATGTATTTCGATAGCCAACAAATGTTGACATTGTTCCGTGGTGGTCAAACTATTTGGCTCAACGAAGATGATGCAGCAGAAATTGGCGTTAAAGATAATGACTGGGTAGAAGCTTTCAATAAAAATGGTGTAGTTGCAGCTCGTGCAGTTGTATCTCCACGTATTCCTCGTGGCATTTCCTATATGCATCACTCTCAAGATCGTCACATCAACGTTCCTGGTACGCAAGTTAAGAAAGACCGTCGCGGTGGTACACACAATGCACCAACTCATATTCACATGAAACCGACACACATGATCGGCGGTTATGGTCAATTGAGCTATGGCTTTAACTACTATGGCCCAACTGGTAACCAACGTGATATGACAATTGTGGCTCGTAAGTTGAAGGAGGTGGATTGGCTTGAAGATTAAAGCTCAAGTATCCATGGTCCTAAATTTGGATAAGTGTTTAGGCTGTCATACATGCTCTATCACTTGTAAAAATACATGGACGAACCGCGAAGGCGCGGAATATATGTACTTTAATAACGTGGAAACTCGCCCAGGTGTAGGCTATCCACGTAATTGGGAAGACCAAGAAAAATGGAAGGGCGGCTGGACGCTAGATAACTCCGGTAAATTAGCTCTTTCTACAGGGTCTAAAACAAATCGTTTGATGAAATTATTCTTCCATCCTGAACAACCAGAGTTGAAGGATTATTTTGAACCTTGGACTTACGACTATGAAACATTGATTCATGGTGGTCGTAAAAATAACCAACCAGTTGCACGTCCTCGTTCTCTTGTAACGAAACAAAAAATGGAAGTTACTTGGGGTCCTAACTGGGATGACGATTTGGCTGGCGGTCAACATGCTCGCTCTGATGTGAACTTAACCAAGATGGGCCAAGATATCGTATTTGATTACGAAGAAGTATTCATGCGCTACTTGCCACGTCTTTGTAACCACTGCTTGAACCCTGCATGTGTAGCTGCATGTCCATCCGGCGCGATTTATAAACGCGACGAAGATGGTGT
>JAGZGB010000136.1 GCA_018367495.1 Veillonella sp.
GGCACCAGCTTCTTTACAAGCTTTTGCTGTTTCTAATACTTGTTCAGGTGTTTCAACGGAGCAAGGACCAGCCATTACTGCGAAGTGACCACCACCGATCAATGCGCCACCTACGTTGATTACAGAATCATCTGGATGGAATTTACGGTTTGCTTTTTTGTATGGTTCTTGAATGCGAGTTACTTTATCTACGAAATCAAGGGATTCAATTTGACGAGCATCAAGAGATGCAGTATCACCGATAAGACCTAAGATATTGTAGCGAGCACCTTCTACTGGATGGATGATGATCCCTTTTGCCTCTAATTCACCTCGTAAACGAGATACCTCTGCTTCTGCTGCGTTTGGTTTTAATGTAATAATCATGATAAATCCTCCTTGTAAACTACAGTGAATAGTAGGGCTCACCATACGGGATAGCAAACAAAAAAGGGCTACCCGTAGTTTAATACGGGCAGCCCTTTTACTATTCTAAGCAACTAATAATGACTAAATCTTAATTAGCGTACCACAAATAGTTCCTTACCCGTACGTTGGATAAAGAACCAATAAAAGTATTGTTTTGTAGCTGTGCTAATTTGGTTAGTCATCTTTGGTTGCTCCTTTCTAAAAATTATGGGTATAGTATAAACCCAAATGATAAAATTATGCAATACCTAAAAATGAATTTCATGGAAGTTTTAAAATATTTTGGCTGTGGAAACTAATAGGGTCTAAGAAGTTTATTGGAATTAAGCATGTTTTTGATATAATAAAAATAAAAAGTTTTCAGTGTTTATAGTATGTTTCATAATACGCTTGAATCGATTTTTATAAATATACTTATTCTGCGAAAGGATTACCTATGATTATTCAAATCTTAGATCATATAACTGATGACATAAAACAAATTCGTATCGATGTGTTTATGAAGGAACAAGGCTTTGAAGACGAATTCGATGAAATCGATGAGACTGCAAAGTTTGTCCTCTTATCTATAGATGGTAAGCCAGCTGGTACTTGCCGATATTTTCCCAGTGACGTAGCTGGAGACGCGCATATTGGACGTATGGCGGTACGCAAGTTATATCGAGGACAACATTTAGGCACAAAGATTATGATGGCTGCTGAAAATGCTATTCGTCGTGATGGATATGAAATGTGTTCCTTATCCGCACAAGTGCAGGCAAAACCATTCTACGAATCCCTTGGCTATAAAGCAGAAGGGGAAGAATACCTTGATGAAGGCTGTCCACATGTGATGATGCGGAAAGAATTATAAGAAACTGGCAGAAGCATTACAAGAGCGAGCTGATTTGAATTATAAAATTAGCTATTTAGAGCTTCGTTTGACTCAAAATAGTTTAGTGCAAGAAGGGGAAGCACCGAATGAGAATCCTGAAGAGCTTTTAAAAACATTAGATCAATGTGTAACTCTAAATTTCATATTTTATATGATAATGTTTTTTCTTATTATTCTAATTTATCGAAATCAAATATCGCTACCTTTGATTATAGGTACGTTAGTACTACGGTATATTTAATTTTTTTGATAAGCATATAAATTTTACTTTTTACTTAGTGAATTATGGTATAATATAATTAAATAATAATCATTATTTAATTATATAGAATTTCTTAAGTAAGGAGATTTCATTATGACAGCAGAACAAAAAGCAGCTACGGCAGCAACAAGTTCTACCGCAGCTAAACCAACACCTGAACAAGGTACCGAATGGATAATTTGCCGTGTATGCGGATATATTGAGGAAGCTAAGTACAGGGATCAACCTTGTCCAGCATGTGGTTTCCCTCCAACAGTTTGGATGGATTACAAGCCACGTCGCATTGATCCAAAACGTGAAAAATTGCTAGATCTTCATTTACATCCAATTGCGGTACATTTCCCAATCGTAGCAACAGCAGCTTCTTTCTTAGTACCTGTTATTGCATTGTTGATTCCATCTATTGCAAATGTATTATTCCCTGCCATTACATTAGTAGCAATGATTTTACCACTTCTCGTTATCATTGGTGGTATTTCTGGTTATATTGGTAGTAAATTACGTTACAAAACAGGAACATCTAAAATCCCTAAAGCAAAGATTTACTTAACAGTTATCTACTTTATTCTTTCCTGTGTACAAGCCTACATCGCTATTACTAACGGTGTAAATGCTGATAACGCATGGATTATGATTATTTTAGGTATCGTAGCTTCTATCTTTGCTGCCAAACTTGGTAAAATGGGTTCCTATCTATTTGCAGGTCGATTCAGCCCATATACAGCTGGCTAACCGTTATTAACTGAATAACCTTTATAATGAAAAAAGTGATTCTCCCACCGTGAGAATCACTTTTTCTTTTATCATTTTTTTATTATTCTAAATCATCGAAATCAAATGCCGCTGCTTTTGTATAGTTTGTAACTTTTGCTTCGAAGAAGTCAGTTTTTGTGCTATTCAAGTTGGAGAAGCTTTCAATCCATTCCATAGGGTTTTCTTTGATTTCAGGGTATAGATGAGGCAAGCCGATAGCTTCTAAGCGGATATTGGCAAGGTATTTGATGTAGCGTTCGATAAGAAGGTTGTTAAGGCCGAGGATTTTATCATCAGTGATGTATTGACCCCACGCGATTTCGTTTTCCGCACCTTGACGAATCATGTCAGTAATTTTCGATTCAAGTTCAGGCGTGAACAAGTCAGGGCGTTCACGACGTAACTCGCGGATGATGTTTTGGAACAATACAAGATGAGTTACTTCGTCGCGGTTGATGTATTTG
>JAGZGB010000010.1 GCA_018367495.1 Veillonella sp.
AACGGAATTAGTACAGAAAATAGTGAGGTATGCACTACGTGCAAAATCACCAGATCCACCAATACCATTCATCATTTTGCTACCCATAATATGAGTAGAATTTACATTGCCAAAAATATCAAATTCGATAGCGGTATTCATGGCAATGACACCAATACGACGAGCAATACCAGGGTTGTTAGAAATTTCTTGTGGACGAAGAATAATCTTTTTGCGATATTCATCGATATTGTTATAGAAACGTTTCAACCCATCTGGAGAAGGACTCAATGCAGTACCTGAACATACAGTTACTTTACCTGCATCGATTAAGTCAAACATACCATCTTGGATTACTTCTGTATAGATAGACAAATCTGTGAATGGGCCTTTAGCAAGGCCACTGATTACAGCATTTGCTACAGAACCTACACCAGATTGTAATGGAAGCAAGTTCTTAGGTAAACGACCTTCTGCAATTTCTTGTTCAAAGAATTTGATAAGGTGTTGACTCATTGCTTTTGCATCATCATCGATAGGTGCCAAAGGTCTTGTAGTATCAGGAACATCACAAGGTACTACTGCAACAATTTTACTTGGGTCACAAGGAATTGCTTCAGTACCGATACGATCACCAGCTGTTTCCAATGGAATTGGTTTACGATGTGGTGGATCGAGTGGTTCATAGATATCATGCATACCTACCAAGGAAAGTGGTTGGGATACGTTTACTTCTACGATTACTTTTTTAGCTTGGCTAACAAATGTTGGAGAGTTACCAACAGATGTAGTAGGTACTAAAGAGCCATCTTCATTAATTTGACAAACTTCTATGATAGCTACGTCTAAATCACCAAAGAAGCCATAGCGAACATTTTGTGCCATTGTGCTTAAATGCATATCGACGTATTTAACAGCACCGCTATTTAAGGCTTTACGTGTATCCCCATTTGTTTGATATGGGAAACGACGATTGATACCATTAGCACGAGTTAACGCACCATCAGCTTCATCACCTACGGAAGCACCTGTCCACAAATCAATTTTGAATGGTTCTTTTTCCATTCTTTCTGCCAATGCCAATGGAACTGCTTTTGCATAACCAGATGGAGTAAAGCCGGAAATACCAACTTTATCGTTAGGGTTAATCAAAAGAGCTGCATCATAAGCAGTGACAATTTTACCTTGGAGGGCCGCACATTTAATGCGGTCTTTGATGTCTATCACCATTACCATCTCCTTTAAGAGTAACATTGTATAAACGACAGTTTGATCTCTTGGTCGTTCCTTAAACCGACTTCATCGTAGTCCACATCCAATGTATTGTCAACTTATATGACTAAAATGTATTTTTCATCACACTTTACAGGTGCATTATAATTAAAATGCATAGATTTTCACATTTCCACATAAGTTTTATTCACATCGTTATAACTCACAGGAATTATCGATTTATGGCATATATTGATGTTTTTCAATTAAATCGAACTCTCTCTATACAATATATAGACCTTTTTCAATATAAAATAACATCTTATACACAAGAACTAGACCATACACCTCCCTATAAAGATACAATGATATACAAAAAAACCGGCTTTCAAATGCCAACGATAATGTTCAATTATGTCTAACATTAGAAAACCGGTTATCCTACTTAATACATGCCTATCCAAGGTACATATTAAGTATATCACATTATGAAATTATATATCTACTATAAACATACTATTATACAAGATTTAACCATTATGTTTATTTATCAGCAGACAACTGAACTTTTACAAAAGCCCCTATCCATCCAAATAGTTGCCAAAATACTATAGTTACCTGATGACTATATAGCTCGAAGTCAGATAAACCGCTAAACAAAACGCCTATAGCCAAAGCACCTACTCCAATTTGCGCAGCTTGACGGAATATATCCCCTTTAAGTCTTATAGATGTGATAACATGACCAATAATAACGGCTATGAATGATAGTAATCCAGGTATACCTGTTTCAGCAAGCATATTAAGATACAAATTATGGGCATGATACATCAAGACATGCGGACCTTGAATATAGTAATTATAATCTGGATATACTAAGTAAAATGTATTCCACCCAATACCAAAGACAGGATTTTCACGTACAATATACATAGTACTATCCCACAGAGCCCATCGAAGATCAGCTGATGTATCATGACCTTGGAATATAGACCACAGCCTTGAAGCTATTTCACCATCATAAAAATACAAAATTATTGGCACTGCTAATAGGGATAAGAATAATCTTCGCTCCACAAAGATTGCCCAATACAAAATCATCGCTCCGAAGCTAATCCAAATCCCCCGAGAATAGGTTAATAGCATCGTTAAGAATAATATAATACCTATAATGAGCATTGAAATGACTTCGCGCGTACGATTTTCCTTCATATATACCAAAATATAACTGATACATACGCTGAGTACCATCAATAGATAGGCGCCCAATAAATTAGGATTTTGTAATGTAGACGACATGCGACGCATCAATTTAGGAAATTGTGACGCATCTACCCACTCTTTTATATGTATATTAGGAACAAATACATATTGATAAGCACCTATGATACACACTAGAACAGCAGTACCTAGCAAGGTACGAAGAAAATAATTCCACTGTTTAGGCGTTTGAATGTATGTGCGAACTAAATAATACATACCGCCACTGGCCACGATTTGATAAAACCAACTTTGAATTGACCAATCCCAATTCTCTGACACTAGCGAAGATATTCCAGTCCATACCACAAAGATCATAACAGACCAGGATAAATACCCCGTTGGTAAGCTCAATGACTTACTCGATATCAAATCATATAAAGCAAGTCCTATAGCCAACCAAAGAAGTACATCCCCCACCATAGGCTGTAATGGCATAGCGACCACAACACCATAAATTAATCGTTCAATATAAAACGTGATTCTCTTGTGATTAGGAATAAGTGAGAGTTCCATAAGCTCACCTTAATGACTCATCTCATGGTTAAACCACTGACGAGCATCTCCTAAAATATATAAGGAACCACACACAGCGATAATATCGTCTGCCTTTGTATGTTTATATGCTAAAGACAATGCATCTTCTATAGAGTCTGCAGTTTGAGCAATAGCTTTCGGCACAATATGACGTATTTTTTCGACTAATACTTCTGGCACTTCAGTTCTATCTGTTGGTGCTGCTACAACGAGAACTGTATCACCCGCTTTAACTACTTCACGAATAATAGCATCTTGATTTTTATCCTTAAGAATGGCCATAATAATAGTTTTTGGCGTTTCCTTAAATAACTCAGTATATGTCATGTTGAAAGACTCAGCACCAGCCGCATTATGGGCACCATCAAAAATAAAGGTACGGTCTAGTCCTCGTTTAACTTCAAAACGACCAGCCCACGTAGTACGGGCAAATCCTTCACGCATCGTTTCTTCACTGATGCTAGTATCTTCTTTCATCAATAAACGTACAGTCATTAATGCACATGCGAGATTGACAGATTGGTGGATGCCTACCATTGTCGTAAACAGCATTGCAGGGGCAAAATCATTAGTACTAACCGTAATCATTTGACCACCAGTTACAGCACTACGGCTATCAATACCAAAGTCTTTATTGAAAGCATATACTTTAGCATGTTTCTCTTTAGCCACTTCTTCAATAATACGAAGAGGTGCATCCTGTGCAGCCGTTACAACAGGAACTTTGGATTTAATAATCCCTGACTTGTGACGTGCAATTTCTTCAACTGTATCGCCACAATATGCTTGATGATCTATTGTCACATTGGTAATAACAGATACTTTTGGTATTACGATATTAGTGGAATCTAATAGTCCACCCAAACCAACTTCTACTACTGCATAGTCCACACCTTGATCTTTAAAGAATAAGAATGCAGCAGCCGTCAATATTTCAAATTGTGTCGGTGCTTCTATGCCCTCACTAATGATAGTATCAACTGCCTCTTTTACACGGCTAATTAATTTACCAAAGGCTTCCTCTGTAATATTTCCATCATTGATTTGAATTCGCTCCGTATAGGATTGAAGGTGAGGCGATGTAAATCGCCCCACCCGTAGTCCACTTGTAAACAGTGCGTAAGAAATATATGAGGTAACCGAGCCCTTACCATTCGTTCCTGTTACATGAACAATTTTATAGTCCTCTTGTGGATTTCCTAATACATCCATAAGAGCTGTAATTCGTTCAAGGCCAGGCTTAATACCGAATGAAGATGCCTGTTCTAAATAGGCTAAGGCCTCTTGATATATCATATAAACCTCCTATTATAAGGTTTCAAGGAACGCTTCACGTTCCAATAACGCTTGTTGTTTTTGTTTATATTCTTCTAACTTTTCTTTTTCTTTTGCTACTACAGCTTCTGGAGCTTTTGCTAGGAAGCCTTGGTTAGACAATTTACCTTCCAAACGGGAAATTTCTTTTTCCATTTGGATTTTTTCCTTCGCTATACGCTCTCTTTCTTTTTCGCCGTCAATTAAGTCTTTAAGTAAGAGATATACTTCCATACCATTTACAACTGTTACAGTCGCATTTTCTGGTTTTGGATCATCAGCACCGAGAATTGTTACCTTCTCAGCCCAAGCTAATGTTACAAAGTAATCGCTATGATCTGCTACAGTTTTAGCCAATGCTTCATCTGTTCGCGCTACGATAACCTCAGCTTTTTTGCCCAAAGGTACATTCATTTCAGCACGCATGTTACGAATACCTTTAATAGCATCCATCATAACTTCCATTTGGCGTGCTGCACCTTCAAGATTATCAAATTTCAACGCTTCTGGCCATTTAGTAACAACAATGCTATCCCCTTCATGAGGCAAGTGTTGCCAAATATGTTCAGTTACGAACGGCATGAATGGATGTAATAATTCGAGCATATGACGCAAGATTGTTACGAGTAAATATTGAACAGTACTACGGTCACGTTCATTACCATCATTATATAAACGAGGTTTAGCTAACTCAATATACCAGTCACAGTATGTATTCCAAATGAAATCATATACGGAACTCGCAGCTTCACCAAGTTCGAATTTATCGAGATTAGACGTTACACTTTGTACTGTTTCGTTATATTTTTGAACAATCCATTGGTCTGCTAATGTCAAATCATCTGCAGTTGGAACGAAGCTTTCATCATAATCTGTAAGATTCATCAATACAAATTTGGATGCATTCCAAATCTTATTGGCAAAGTTACGATTAGCCTCAACACGTTCCATATAGAAGCGCATATCATTACCTGGTGTGTTACCAGTTACAAGAGTAAAGCGCAATGCATCAGCACCATATTGGTCGATAACTTCAAGAGGGTTAATGCCATTACCCAAGGATTTACTCATTTTACGGCCTTGGCTATCGCGAACAAGACCATGAATAAATACATGTTTGAATGGAATTTCATGTTCGAACTCAAGAGCCATGAAGATCATACGAGCAACCCAGAAGAAGATGATATCATAACCAGTTACAAGAACACTTGTTGGATACCATTGTTTAAGCTCTGGTGTTTGTTTAGGCCAACCCATGGTAGCAAATGGCCATAAACCAGAGCTGAACCATGTATCAAGAACGTCTGGATCTTGTGTAACATGACCGTGGCAATGAGGGCATTCTGTAATATCTTCTCGACTAACGATAGTTTCACCACAATCATCGCAGTACCACGCAGGAATACGATGGCCCCACCACAATTGACGGGAAATTGTCCAGTCACGAATATTTTCAAGCCAATTTACATATGTTTTTGTAAAACGTTCAGGAACAAATTCTACTTCGTGTTCTTTAACAACCTTTAGTGCTGGTTCTGCCAATGGTTTCATATCTACGAACCATTGTTTAGATACCATTGGTTCAATAATTGTATTACAACGGGAGCAATGACCTACTGCATGGTCATGATCATCAATTTTTTCAAGTAAGCCTAATTCTTTGAGTTCTGCTACCACTTGTTTACGAGCTTCTTCACGAGTCATGCCATTAAACTTGCCCGCACCTTCATTCATAGTAGCATCATTGTTCATAACAACGATGGATTCCAAATTATGACGTTGGCCCATTTCAAAGTCATTGGGATCATGAGCAGGTGTAATTTTTACACAGCCTGTACCGAAGCTAGCATCTACATAGTCATCAGCAATTACAGGGATCTCTCGATTAACAAATGGCAAAATCAATGTTTTACCGATGAGATCTTTATAACGATCATCATCAGGATTTACTGCTACTGCCACGTCACCGAACATTGTTTCTGGACGAGTTGTAGCAACAATAACGAAACGATTATCTTCACCTTTTACAGGATACTTAATATGCCATAAATGACCATGTTCGTCTTCATGTTCAACTTCAACATCAGATAAAGCAGTAGCACAACGAGGGCACCAGTTGATGATGCGTTCACCGCGATAGATTAAGCCTTTTTCATAAAGTTTTACGAATACTTCACGCACTGCATGATAGTACCCTTCATCTAATGTAAAGCGTTCGCGAGACCAGTCACAAGATGCGCCTAGGCTACGAATTTGTTTTACAATAGTATCACCGTATTCTTTTTTCCATTCCCATACGCGCTCTACGAATTTTTCACGGCCTAAATCATAGCGAGATTTGCCTTCTTCTTTAGCGAGCATCTCTTCTACTTTAATTTGTGTAGCAATACCAGCATGGTCAGTACCTGGCATCCACAATACATTGTAGCCTTGCATGCGTTTGAAACGAATAAGGATATCTTGCAATGTATTATCTAAAGCATGGCCCATGTGCAACATACCAGTTACATTAGGAGGCGGCAACACGATACTAAATGGTTCTTTATTAGTGTCTACTTCTTCGTGAAAGTATCCTTGGTTTTCCCAATATGAATACCATTTCCCTTCTATTTCACCGGGGTTATAAGTGGTTAAATTTTCGTAGGTTTTCATCGTTCCTCCTAAATAAACTCCTTAGCGCTTCATAATCTTAGCCAATACAAATAGGCTCGTTTCATATAGCAATATCATAGGCAATGCAATCATCGTTTGAGAGAACATATCCGGTGTTGGTGAAATGACAGCACCTATGATAAAGGATATAAGAATAAATATCTTACGTTTCGTTTTCAAAAAACGTGATGTAATTAAGTTGAAATATCCCAAGATGATTAAAATCAACGGCAACTCAAAGATAAATCCAAAGGGTAATACAAAGGACAATACAAAGTCCATGTACTGACCAATGGAAAATAACGGTTGTAATTCATCTGTAGCAAAGCCCATAAAGAACTTAACGGCTGCTGGTAGTACAAGAAAATAAGAAAATACAATACCTATACCAAATAAGCAAATTGCAACTGGTAGGATCCAGTTAGACAGCTTTTTTTCTCGCACAGTAAGGGCCGGCTTAATAAATAGCCAAATTTGATGCAATATAATAGGTGCCGCTATAATAAGACCACCCACTATGGACACCTTCATATATGTGAAGAAAGCCTCTGTAGGTTTCATATAATAGAGCTTACCAGCTGGTTTTAAGAGTATTTCCAATAAGAAGTCTACATAATAATAAGAAATACAAGTTCCTATGATAACTGCAACAGCCATTATAATAAGACGCTTTCGCAATTCAGATAAATGACCCACTAGAGAGATTTCTCGTGCTTCATCCATCATTTTCTGTTCCATCTCAGTATAAATAGGTTCATCTTCCGCTTCCTCAGGAACTCCTTGATTTGCCACCTTATACTGTTCTTGCTCAGCCTTTAGTTCTGCTTCGCGACGCTTTTGACGAACCACACTATCAAAAGAAGGTTTTTGTATGGGATATTCGAAGTCCGGTTTTGGTTCGAATGGTTCCATATTATACCTTTCTATCAGCTAAACTTTCTACAGCCATCACAAGAAATTCCTTACCTGAGAATTCTCGTACTGCATCAAGTGCTGCCAAAGCATCTTTACAATATTGATCAGCTACCGCTAAGGTATTATCAATACCGCCTTGATCGATAACATAATCGATAATTGCTTGCTCATCACCGCCATCGTTTAACGCTTTAATATCTGCAAGCAATTTATCTTTATTCTCATCATTCACAATACTTAACAACGGATACGTCAATAAACCTTCGCGAAGATCATTCCCTACCGGTTTACCCGTAGTCTCTGTTGTTTCACGATAGTCCATGATATCATCGGTAATTTGGAATGCCATGCCCAAAGCATGACCATATTTTTTTAACTCAACAATTTCAGAGTCACTCCAACCGCCTAATAGACCACCAAGTTCCATACAGCCTTCCATAAAGTCCGCTGTTTTCTTCTGTGTTTTAGTCATATACCGCTCAATACCTTGATTGATGCAATACACATCTTCCATTTGCATAAACTCGCCTTCTACAAGACAAGTAATGATATGAGAGAAAATTTCTAAATACCTCATATTAGGCATTTCAGACACGATTTGGAATGCTTTAGCAAATAGGTAGTCTCCACTAAGAATAGCTACCTTATTGCCTTTATGCATATGTATCGTTTCTTCGCCTCGGCGAATCTCTGCTTGATCTAATACATCATCATGAATCAGTGTGGCTAAATGAAGCATTTCTACAGCTTCAGCAATTCTAATACGCTGACGTTCTACAGATGTACCTGCATTAGCAATCAATAAACATAATTGCGCACGCAAGCGCTTACCACCTGCAGCAGATAATGGTCGAATCAGTGCATTAAAATCTTCTGCACCTGTATTAAAAGATGATGCAAGAGACTCTTCCACACCCTCTAAATCTAGAGCAATGCGTTCCATAATCTCTAATTCATTGGTTTGACTCATGCTTCATCTCCTACTAGAACTTTATTGATGCGTTGTTGTAAAAGCTCACGGCCTGTATGCTTCAAAGAGCTATACAGAATTGGTTGCGTTGCAGTTGAATACAATTCCTTAATAATTGCTAAATTAGCAGACTTTTCTTTAGCTGTTAATTTGTCAACCTTAGTCACTACAATTTGTAATGGTACACCAGCTTCAACAAGCCAATCATAAGCTACCTTATCAATAGGCATCTCAGGATGACGACCATCAATTAATAAACATAACAACATCAATCGTTCAGAATGTAAAATATAATCGGCAATAAAGGAAGACCACAAATTGCGGTTTCCTTTATTTGTCTTTGCAAAACCATAACCAGGAAGGTCTACGAGGAACCAGTTATAACGACGTTCCTCTGTCTCAGAAATATCCTCTTTTGATTCAATATCAAAGTAGTTTATCGTCTTAGTCTTACCTGGCTGACCACTAACGAGGGCTAACCCACGATAATTACACAACGAGTTAATCAAGGAAGATTTGCCTACGTTAGAGCGTCCAAGGAAAGCGATTTCCACAGTATCCCCTTCAGGATATTGATCAGCCTTAACACAGGAAGTATTATATTTTGCTGCTATAATACGAGGCCCCTTCGATTCTTTACGTGTATATTGAGGTTTTGGGCCCATATGTTTAGTGGATTTTTTCTTTTTTTGCATTACACAAGTGCCTTTGCTAATACTTCATCCATTGTCTTAACTGGCGTAATAATGAGACCTTCTTTTACAATATCAGGTAATTCTGCAATATCCTTTTCATTACCTTTAGGAATCAATACTTCTTTAATGCCATTAGACAAGGCTGCTAATAATTTTTCTTTTAAACCGCCTATTGGTAATACACGGCCACGCAATGTAATTTCACCAGTCATAGCAATATCAGAACGAACCTTGCGGTTTGTTAAAATAGATACCATAGCCAATGTCATTGTAATACCTGCAGAAGGGCCATCTTTCGGTGTTGCACCTTCTGGCAAGTGAACGTGAATATCAAGTTTCTTATAGAAATCATCTTCGATTTTTAATGCTTTTGCATTATGACGAATATAGCTCATTGCAGCTTGGCCAGACTCTTGCATAACCTTGCCTAGACTACCCGTTAATGCAAGTTTACCTGTGCCATTCATCGTTGTTGCTTCACATGGCAATACTACGCCACCTACAGAAGTCCATGCTAAGCCATTTACATAGCCAATTTGAGGTTTCTTTTCACGCTCTTGGTCAACAAAAATCGGTGCGCCCAAGAATTCGTGAAGATTTTTTGTCGTTACTTTCGGTGCATCGCCACCTTCTTCTACGACTTTGAAAGCAATTTTACGACAAATCTTAGCAATAGTTTTTTCTAAGGTGCGAACACCCGCTTCTCGCGTATATTCGGAAACTACCTTTTTCAATACTGCATCAGATAATTTAACCTTATAATCTTCAAGACCGTTTTTCTTGATTTGTTTAGGTACTAAATAACGCTTAGCAATCTCTAACTTCTCTTGTTCCATATAGCTAGATAATTCAATAATTTCCATGCGGTCTAATAACGGACCTGGAATATTGGAAGCTACGTTAGCAGTAGTAATCCAGAATACTTCAGAAAAGTCGAACGGCACTTCGATAAAGTGATCGCTAAATGTGCTATTTTGTTCAGGGTCCAATACCTCTAACAATGCTGAAGATGGATCACCTTTATAGTCAGAAGCAAGCTTATCAATTTCATCTAAAAGGAATACAGGGTTCTTAGTTCCTACATTCTTAAGACCTTGAATCATACGGCCAGGCAATGCACCAATATAAGTTCGACGATGACCACGAATTTCAGCTTCATCACGAACACCACCTAAAGATGCACGAATAAACTTACGGTTCATGGCTTTGGCGATAGACGTAGCCAAGGATGTTTTACCAACACCTGGTGGGCCTACTAAGCAAAGAATAGAACCGCTATTCTTACCAGTTAACTTGCGGACAGCTAAGAATTCAAGAATCCGTTTCTTAACCTTTTCAAGGCCATAATGATCTGCTTCAAGCATAGCATGAGCTTCCTTGATGTCCAAGCGGTCTTCAGTCAACTCATTCCAAGGTAATGCCAATACCCAATCTAGGTAATTGCGCAAAATAGTTGCTTCTGGCATCAATTGAGGCATGCGACTATAACGAGAGATTTCTTTATCTATACGTTCATGTACGTCTTCGCTAAGGTTAAGAGCTTTTAATTTAACACGTAACTCTTCAGCTTCTTCCTCTGGATCACCCTTGTCACCCAATTCATCGTGGATAACTCTGATTTTTTCACGCAAGAAATATTCTTTTTGCGCTTTCTCCATGGATTGACGCACTTGATTATTAATGGAGTTTTCCAAATCAGAAATTTGTAATTCCATATTCAAGATACCTACAATCATATTTAAACGACGAGCTACGGATAACTCTTCAAGTAACTCTTGGCGTTTAGTGTTATTAATAGGCAACAAAAACGCAACTTGGTCAGCTAATTCACATGGGTCACGTAATTCCATAACTCGTGTTACGCCTTCATCGGTAACAGATTTAGCCTCTTCAGCCCATTCGCCAAACTTAGATTGCACTAAACGACGATAGGCTTCTAACTCAACATCATCTTCAAATTCGGAGGCTACACGTTCATAGTCCCCTACATAGTACGGATCCATACTTGTTATATTCATTACGCGAATACGTGTAATGCCCTCTACAAGAACACGTACAATACCACCTGGTAAGCGTAACATTTGCTTAATTTTTACTAATGTACCCATTTGGGCTAAGTCATGAACAGTTGGCGAATCAACAGCATCATCCTTTTGGCTGACAACTGCTAAAATGCGATCCTCGTTCATTGCGGCTTCTACCGCTTTAATGGATTTGTCTCGACCGATATCGAGGTGAATCACGATATTCGGGTATACAACCATGCCTCTAAGGGGTACAGTTGGAATCCCAATTTCGAGTAAATTCATATTTCCTCCAGGTATTTATATTATGAAAAGAAACTCATTCCTACACAGAAATGAGTTTCTTCGAATTACGATTTCAACTGGATGTCTTGGTCTGCCTCATTTTTGAGTATAGGTTCACCTGTGCTCAACACGGATTCACGATTAACTATGCACTTAGTTACTTCCGGCATGGAAGGAACTTCAAACATAACGCGTTTCATCACCTTTTCAATGATAGCACGCAAACCACGAGCACCTGTTTTTCGCTGTAATGCTTCATCAGCGATTTCTTCTAATGCATCTTCAGTGAAAGTTAATTCTACACCATCAAGGGATAGAATTTTTTCATATTGTTTTGTTAATGCATTTTTAGGCTTTGTCAAAATTTGGATCAATGCATCTCTATCCAATTGATCTAATGTTACCATTACTGGCAAACGACCAATGAACTCAGGGATTAAGCCAAACTTCAATAAATCTTCAGGTACAACATCCTTCAAAATAGCCGATACATTACGTTCTTCTTTACGTTGCACATCTGCACCAAAACCAAGGGTTTTCTTAGCGGTACGCTTAGTAATAACCTTGTCCATACCATCAAATGCACCACCACAAATAAAGAGAATATTTGTAGTATCAATTTGAAGCATTTCTTGATTCGGATGCTTTCTACCACCTTGAGGCGGAACAGAAGCTACGGTACCTTCTAAGATTTTAAGTAATGCTTGTTGTACACCTTCACCAGACACATCACGTGTAATGGAAGGGTTCTCAGACTTACGAGCAATCTTATCAATTTCATCGATATAAATAATGCCACGTTCAGCCCGAGCTATATCATAATCTGCAGCTTGGATAATTTTGAGCAAGATATTTTCCACATCTTCCCCTACATAACCAGCCTCAGTTAAGCTTGTAGCATCTGCAATAGCAAATGGTACTTCTAGCATTTTCGCTAAGGTTTGAGCCAATAGTGTTTTACCACTACCAGTAGGACCAATGAATAAAACATTAGCCTTTTGTAATTCTACATCATCAACTACATTATCTGTTTGTAAACGTTTGTAGTGATTATATACAGCCACAGCTAAAGAGATTTTAGCATCATCTTGACCAATAACATATTCGTCAAGATGAGCTTTAATTTCTCTCGGCGTTGGCAATTCTTTTAAGTTGAAGTCGTCCGTCTCTACGTCACCTAACTCATCAGCGATAATACGTTCACATACTTCAACGCATTCATCACAAATATATACATTAGGACCCGCTACTAATTTGCGGACTTCTTCGCTTGTGCGTCCACAAAAACTGCAGCGCATAGTGTCTTTATCTTTTGCCAATGGGCGCCTCCATTACTTGCTTTCTACAGGTTCTCTTGTGAGCACCTCATCAATTAAGCCGTATTCAACGGCATCCTGAGCACTCATGAAGTTATCGCGATCTGTATCGCGCGCTACAACCTCAATATCTTGTCCACTGCGAGAAGCTAAGATACCATTTAATTCTTCACGCATACGAAGAATCTCACGGGCATGGATTTCAATTTCAGATGCTTGCCCTTGTACACCACCTAATGGTTGGTGAATCATAACGCGTGCATGAGGCAACGCATAGCGTTTTCCTTTAGTGCCTGCTGTTAAAAGCACGGCACCCATACTCGCTGCAGAGCCTACACAAATGGTAGACACATCTGGTTTAATATATTGCATCGTATCATAAATAGCCATGCCGGCAGTTACAACACCACCGGGGCTATTAATGTACAAATGGATATCCTTATCAGGATCCTCTGCTTCTAGGAATAGCATTTGCGCAATAACTGCATTTGCTACATTATCATCAATAGGTCCACCTAGGAAGATAATGCGGTCCTTTAACAAGCGAGAGTAAATATCATAGGAACGCTCACCGCGTTCACTTTGTTCAACTACGATTGGTACATACATATATTCACCTTTTCATGTACCTAGTTGAGCAAACTATTATTTAGCCGCTTCAGCGCCTTTTGCATTATCAATAATGAATCGAGCTGCTTTTTTGCGAGCTACAGAGCCTGCCAACATAGCTACACGACCTTCTTTTGCAATAATATCCCAAACTTCTTTAGGATCTGCCCCAAAGTTTTGGGCCATAATGAAGATTTCACGGTTCATATCATCTGGAGTTACTTCGATACCTTCAGCAGTTGCGATAGCGTCCAATACTAAATCAGCGCGTACGTTTTCAGCTGCGGAATCTTTGTATTCAGAGCGTAAATCTTCAATAGTTTTGTTGGAGAATTTCAAGTAATCATCAAGTTTCAAGCCGCGGCCTTCCATGTTCATAGCCAATTCTTGAATCATTTGTTCTACACGATCTTCGATCATTACTTCTGGGATTTCTACAGTTGCATTTTTAACAGCTGTTTGAATCAAGTCAGCATTGTAAGTATCGATTGCGCGACGGGAAGCTTCTTCCTCCATTTTAGCGCGAAGATCTTTTTTCAATTCTTCAATAGTTTCGTAAGAGCTTGCTTCTTTAGCGAACTCATCGTTCAATTCAGGCAACTCTTTACGTTTAATGTCATGGATGTGAGTTTTGAATTCGGCTTCTTTACCAGCAAGTTCTGCTACGAAGTAATCTTCAGGGAATGTTACTTTTACAGTTACATCATCACCAGCTTTAGCACCGATCAATTGATCTTCGAAGCCAGGAATGAAGCTACCAGAACCGATTTGTAATGGGTAAGATTTACCTTCACCACCATCGAATGGTTTGCCATCAACGGAACCAGCAAAGTCAATCACTGCGAAGTCGTCTTTTTGAATTGTAGCGCCTTCTTCTGCAACAACCATTTTTGCTTGTTGTTCACGGATGTTATTTAATTGTTCTTCGATTTGTTCATCAGTTACTGTAGCATCTTGTTTTTCTGCTTCTAAGCCTTTGTAATCGCCAAGTTTAACTTCAGGGCGTTTAGTTACAGTAGCTTTGAAAATCAAATCTTTACCTTCTTCGAATTGTTCGCGTTCGATTTCTGGTTCAGATACTGGAACGATATCGTTTTCACGAAGAGCCGCACTGTAGTTTTGGCTAGCCAATACTTCAAATGCTTCTTCCAAGATAGCGTCTTTGCCGAAGTTCATTTCCAAGATACGGCGAGGCGCATGACCTTTACGGAAGCCAGGAATGTTTACTTGACCTGCAATACGTTTTACAGCTTGTTTAATGCCTTTATCTACTTCAGCTGCAGGTACTTCAATAGTTAACGTTACTACGTGTTGATCAACAGGATTTATAGTTGCTTTCATTTAAAATATGTCCTCCTCGAAGGGCAATACGCCCAAATTTCTGTAGTATATTATGCACTCCTAATAATAACATAAATGCAAAGTCAATGCAATTCTTCTCTATTTATACTAAAAGACCACCCCAAAACGGGTGGTCTTTCTATGTTTTACATAATTATGCAAATTAGTTATCTTTAGCAATCAATTTGATAATATCACGACGAGATAAGATACCAATTAAACGATAATCTTTATCTACAACAGGAACATTCTTTAAGTGTTGATCAAGCATAACAGAAACAATTTCTTCTACATCTTTATCCGGTGTAGTAGTAATAACCTCATCAGTCATCAACTCATGAACATGAGATGCTAACAATTTTTTAAATTGAGCATTATATTCGCCAATGCCATTATAATAAATACTAGCACCCAATACATTTACATAGTGAGGTACATGAGGGCGAACTTTTTTATAAAGTAAATCGCCTTCAGAAATGATGCCTAATAATTTATTGTTGTCATCCACTACGGAAACAGCTGTTAAATTATATTTTACCAATAGGTCAGCCACATCAGAAATCGGTGCATCCTTGCCAACAGTAACAGGGTATTTATTCATTACTTCTTGAATTTTCATAGTGAATTCCTCCTTACAAATACATCTTGCTTTATTATACTATTCGACATAATATAATAAAACTCCTTTTTTATAGGACTATCATATAAATAATTTATAAGTCTATTACCAATGATATGGTTCATTACGATTAATTTTAGACGCTCTATAAATTTGCTCTACTAACAACAAACGTACCATTTGATGCGTAAAGGTCATTGGGCTAAAGGATAATTTATAATTTACAGACCTACGTAGTTCATCACTTACGCCAAAAGCACCGCCAACGATGAACGTCATATCGCTAACGCCATCCACCTCTAATTTTGCCACGGTCTTTGCCAAGTCTTCCGAGGACATCATTTTACCGTACACATCTAGTAACACTGTATAAGCATTCTTAGGAACATTTTTTAATAATCGTTCCCCCTCTTCTATAACGACTTGTTTACGATCTGCATCACTTGGTTTATCTCCAATTTTACTTTCATTTAGTTCAGTAATGGTGATCCCGCCATATGGTCGCATACGCTTCACAAATTCCGCTACCCCATCACGTAAGTAAGCATCTTTTAGTTTGCCAATACAAATTACATAAAATCTCATACTCTACCTCTTTATTGATTGCATAGACACAATTTCATTAGGCTGACCATGTTGTAATTTCATTTCCGGCCCAATACGTACGCCACCATCTACGAGCATTTTTCCAATTGTTTGAGTAACAAGGACGGCATTATTATTATTTTCAGAGCGATGAGCTAAAATAACTTGCATAAAGTCAGGCCGCTTCATCATAAGCAAGGCTTGAGCTGCCATTTCATTACTTAAATGGCCTTCATCACTGGCCACGCGTTGCTTTAGGAACGGTTGATACGGTCCAAATCGTAGCATATGAGGATCATAATTCGCCTCTAATACTAATAATGTAGACTCATCAATACGTCCTAAAATATCATCTGAAATCACACCTGTATCGGTTACAACCGTGGCTTTATCTGCTCCAGCAAAGACGTTAATACCGATTGGGTCCGCCGCATCATGACTGACACTGAAAGGCTCAATAATAAGATTACCTAAGGTTAAACTGCCTTTTGTTAATTCAACCAATTGGTTCTTAGGTACAATGAGCTTATCTTGAATTTCACGCCACGTCCCTTGTTTCGTATATACAGGGATATCAAAACGTTTCAACAATTGTTGTAATCCTGCAATATGATCACTATGCTCATGACTGATAAATATGCCCTCTACCTGTGCCATATCAATATGTAATTCTTTTAATCCATTGACGATGCGTCGGCAGCTAATGCCTACATCGTGCAATATGACGGAGTTCCCTTTTTTTATTACTGTACAATTGCCCTTGCTACCACTGGCAATGACATGGACCTCCAACGGCGAGGATTCACTCATCAAAACACTCCATATACTTAATCAAAATTTTTTATGGATTTCTGTGAAAGTCAGTACCTTAGTTATTCGATTTAACTATTGTATTAAGTTATGTAATCGTAAACTATCATAACTTGCTTTCAGATAAGTCAGTCAAACGTTCTACAAAGTATGCCATATTAGACTCAATATCCGGACCTCTACGGAACATATCGCCTCCAACAAGGAACATTGTATTATTGCCGTATAACTGAACAAGTTCATTTAATCGTGCATCTGTTACACCGCCACCAGGTGCCGGACACGCAGCCTTCATCAAGGCCATCGGTTGTTTAATATAGTTGGATATCCGCTTACATTGATTTTCTGTGAAAGTAAATCGTCCACCATAGGATACAAAGATTGGCATATCAGCCCCAAAGATACGAGGCAATAAGCCTAATTGTAGATAATCAGCTATACCAGATGTGCCGGGACTTACAAAACCACCTGAATAAGCGGGATGGTGAATAATAGGCAATCGCAATTTTTCATCAGTAGCTAGTTTATGAAGCCACCCAAAACCAACAAGTCCTGAGGCCACCATAAGAGCTGTTGCGCCAGATTCCTTAGCAAAATAAGCCCGCTCTATGACATCAGTACCATCACCAGACACATTAGCTGCATATAAGGTATGTGTGCCGTGTTTATCATTCATTTCACGCACTATAGCAGCACATCGCTTTACCCGATCTTTAAATTGAGAGAACGACTGATTAGAGATACCGTGGTCATCCTTAATGACATCTGCCCCACCACGTGTATAAGCACCACACATACGAGCTAGCTCTTCATTAGGTGTCCCCATAGGTTTAATAACGGCTTGAATCATAGGACGCGTAGGCGTATCCACTAATCGACGCAACCCAGGCAAACCAAAACGCGGTCCTTTAAACACATCATAAAGGGTTGAACAAAGTTCAATATCAACTACCCAAATATGGGGTTGTAAAGACGAATTTCCAAAAACAACATTTAAAAATTGCGTTGCTTCTAAGGCAGTTGTATCTACAAGATATGAAATACGAGCCACATAATAACGAGATATATCGATTACAGCATTTGGCATGACACCAACATTAACATATGCAGAATCTTGTTCCATCGGTTCAAGAGATTCTAATCGACCAGTAATGGTTCCTTTAATATATGGATCTGTAACAAACTCATAAGGAAACTCTATGGTTTGTTCTACTTGAACAGCCCATACAATGGCTTTCGCCTCTTCATATGAACTTGCTTCTATTCGATACGTAACTATAAATCGCTCGTCTTTCATAATGCGTCTCCTTTGCAATAACATTATATAATTATATACCAAAGTAATACTTCATTCCATACAAAAAAGGCCTCACTCTAAAACTAGAGTGAGACCATTTTGAAAGAGCGAAAACATGTATATAGATTTTTTACCCATATAAACAAGGTTTCTACCGTGAAAGACAATACATGTAATCGTATGAGAATTAATTAATTTAACTATATCTTATTGATAGAAATGTTTAGGATAACCTTTGAAGCGTGTGAAGTGACGATACTTACGTGCTGCACGGTTAGGTTCGTTAACAGTCTTGTAACCAAAGCCATTAAATACTACATTCAAAAGAACGGCTACGATACTACCAGCTGTGATACCAGATTTCAAAAGAATTTGTGCCCAAGTTGGGAAGTGTGCATAAAACTGAGGTGCTGCCAATGGAATCATGGATACACCAATACTAATTGCTACAAGCATCAAATTGTAGTTACCGTCAAAGCTAACTTTACCAAGGGAACGAATACCACTGGCAACAATCATACCAAACATTGCGATACCTGCACCGCCTAATACTGCATTAGGGATACAAGCTACAACAGCTGCTAACTTAGGGAAAAGACCTAATAAAATCAAAATTACACCAGATGCTGCTACAACGAAGCGACTTTTTACTCGTGTTACAGCGATAAGGCCTACGTTTTGAGCGAATGCTGTGTAAGGGAAGCTGTTAAGAATACCACCGATTAGAGTGGATAAACCATCAGCGCGAAGTACTGCAGCTAACTCTTTTTGACCGATAGGTTTATCAACGATTTCACCAATAGCAATACTATCACCGGTTGTTTCTACCATAACTACAAGCATTACAACAATCATAGAAATAATAGATGCAAAATCAAAAGTAGGAAAGCCAAAGTAGAACGGTGTTACAACGGAAACCCATTGAGAGCGACCTACTTCAGAGAAGTCAGTGATGCCACAAATCATAGCAAGAGCAGTACCAAGGATAAGTCCTACCAGAATGGCCAGATTACCTAGGAACCCTTTACCAAATCGATATGTCAAAATAACGAGAATAAATGTAGCTACACCAAGAGCTATGTATAGTGGATCACCAAAGTTTTTATTACCTACGCCCCCACCCATCCAGTTAACTGCTACCGGCATCAAGTTGATACCAATAATAGTAATGATGGTACCTGTTACTACAGGTGGGAATAGACGAATCAAACGGCTGAAGAATGGTGCTACCAAGAATGTAAATAAACCAGCCACGATAATAGCACCATAAATAGTATTAATATCATGCTGTTGGCCAATCATAATCATCGGCCCTACAGAAGCAAATGTTACACCTTGAATAAGAGGAATACGACCACCAACAGGACCAAAGCCTAACGTTTGAATCAATGTAGCAACACCACATGTGAACAAATCGGCTGTAATCAAACGAATTAAATCTTCAATCGGCAAATGCATGGCTTGCGCAATAATGATTGGTACCGCTACGGCACCAGCATACATGGCCAACACGTGCTGTAAACCATAAGCAAATAATTGCGGGATTGGCAGCATACCATCTACATGGTTGACACCAGATACGCCTTTACTCATAAGAATCACCTCATATCTTACGTTTTAGTTACTAGTAAATAATATAGTCATACTATCGTACTTGATAGAGTTTAAAAATCTCATAGACTTCACGTGGGAACCTTGATGGTCAGGGGCTAATACCCCTAACCACTAAGCAAATATTCTATTTTTTATAACCTGTATGTTGAATCGGCAAGGACCTACGTGGTTCTCCGTCGATACGACGATACGCATTTGCAATGGCTGGTGCAATTGGGATACTGGAGATTTCACCAATACCTTTAGCGCCGTATGCATATTGTTCAGGTGTCCCTTTTTCAATAAGACTTACTTGAATTGGTGGACATTGTGTAGCTCTAAGAAGACCTAATGTACCATATTTAGCTGTTACATAACCATCTTTATAAGGGAAGTCTTCTGTAACCGCATAGCCCATACCCATGATGGCACCACCTTCAGCTTGACCAGAGCAAGATTGAGGATTAACTACACGACCTACATCGTATGATACATATAGTTCTGCAATTTTATTATCTTCCCCAATTCTAGCTACACATGCACCATAACCATAGGCAACATGATTTTTAGGATGTGGTTTATCAGAGTTGAATGGATCAGTTTCACCAAGGAACTCTTCGTAAATTTCTACGCCATTCAATTCTTCTAATGTTTTAGTTTCTAACATTTCTTTCAAGCGAAGACTTGCTTTGCGCGTTGCTTCACCAGTGAATACTGTTTGACGAGATGCAGTAGTTGTACCAGAGTCTGGAGTGCGCACTGTATCAGGGCGCTCTACAAATACTTTATCAGCTGTTAAACCAGTTGTTTCACAAAGTACTTGAGTAGCCATTGTAGCCATACCTTGACCGATACAAGCTGCACCAGTACGGATACGAACTTTACCATCCCGTACTTCTAAGATAACGCGGCCAGTATCAGGTAAACCTACGCCAATACCACTGTTTTTCAAACATACTGCAAGTCCTGTACGGTCAGATGCGTAGTATGCATCTTTTACTGCCTCCAAACATTCTGCTAATGCAGTTTCTTCGGAGCAAATTTGGCCATTTGGCAAGGAGTCTCCAGGGCGAACAACGTTTTTATAACGGAACTCCCATGGATCCATGCCTACCAATGCAGCTAATTCATCAATGTTTTGTTCTTGACCAAAGATAGTTTGTGTTACGCCGAACCCGCGGAATGCACCACCAGGAACAGTATTTGTGTAAACACAAACGCCATCAAAGGCAAAGTTATCAAATTTGTAAGGACCACAAGAGTGTGTACCTGCACGTTGAAGTACAGGCCCACCTAAGGATGCATAGGCCCCACAGTTAGATACGATGTTTACCTTACTTGCTACCAAGTTACCTTCTGCGTCACAAGCAGTAGTAATATCCATTTCCATCGCATGGCGTTTAGTATGAATATTAAGACTTTCTTGACGAGAGAAGAGAACCTTAGTTGGTTTGCCTGTAAGCCAAGCTACAAGAGATGCATGATGTTGTACGGTCATGTCCTCTTTACCACCAAAGCCGCCACCTACGAGCATGCTATGAACTTTTACAGATTCTTCAGGAATGCCAAGCATACGAGATACTTCGTGTCGATCATCGTAAACGTTTTGGCTACCGGAATGTAAATGAATTACATCGCCTTCACGATATGCTACAGCACATTCAGGTTCCATGAACGCATGGTCTGTTTGAGGTGTGGAATAGTGATTTGTTACTACAAATGCAGCCTCTGCAATAGCCTTATCTACATCGCCGCGAGATAATGTTTGACGAGACAATACATTTCCGTTTGGATGTAACTGAGGCGCATCTGGTTTCAATGCTTCTAATGGGTCTACTACAGGCTCTAACTCAGTATAATCAACTTCAACAAGAGCAAGAACTTCGTCTAAGTATTTTTTCTCAGTTGTCGCTACTAGTGCAATAGCATCACCAACATAACGAGTGATATCGCCTTCTGCAATGAACACATCCCAGTCTGGTACCAAGTGACCAGTCTTATTGAATGGAACATCTTTAGCAGTTAAAGCCGTTACACATTTAGGATGTGCAAGTGCTTTAGAAACATCAACGCGATCAACTCTAGCGCGAGGATATTTAGAGCGCAATGCTTTAGCATAAATCATGCCATCCATATGGATATCATCAGCGTATTGTCCAGTACCTAGTGCTTTTTCTTCTGCATCTACACGGTGTAAACGAGCACCTACATTACCAGTTGTATCCTTGTCAGGAACTGGTAAGTTCTCACGGAACATTTTTGCTGCTAGCATAATGCCTTCTTCAATTTTTACATATCCTGTACAACGACAAATGTTGCCTAAAATAGCTTTTTTTACATCATCAGGTGTAGGGTCATTATTTTCATCAATCAAAACTTTTGCACTAATAATCATACCTGGGATACAGAAACCACACTGCACCGCTCCGCATTCACCAAAAGCATAGGTGTATACCGCTTTTTCCCGTTCAGATAGTCCTTCAATCGTTATAACCGATTTACCATCTAATTGGGATAATTTAGTTACACAAGCCTTTGCTTTTTTTCCGTCTATAATTACTGTACACGTACCACAGGCACCAGCACTACAACCTTCTTTAGTGCCCGTTAATTTCAAATCAGCTCTCAAGAAATCAATTAAACGTTGATCCTCTTGAACCTCATGTTGGGTGCCATTCACTTGAAAGCGGTACATATATAGCCCTCCTCTCATTAAGGAATACATTTACCAAGATATGATTCTATTAAGGATCCATCTTGTACCACATGGTGACCTCTAAGTATAACATCTCGAACTTTACCTGTTACAGATATGCCTTCATAAGGTATATAGTCTGCTTTTGTATGAGCGGACTCTTTCGAAAGCACATGTTCAATGCGCTTATCAACAATTGTAATATCCCCATCGCTACCAACGGCTAACGTGCCCTTCTTCGGATACATACCGTAAAGCTTTGCAGGATTTTCACTAACTAATTTCATAAAATCTACAACGCTCATATTGCATTGATTTACCAACACATCATAAGCTATGATTCCTCGTTCCTCAGCACCTGGAATACCACCAGGTATACGAGTAAAATCATGTCGACTTTTTAGCTTTTGATCATCAAAAGTAAAGCTACAATGATCAGATCCAATCGTTTGAAATATGCCATTTACTAAGGCATCCTTTATTGCCATTTGATCCTGAATTGTTCTCAGCGGCGGGCTCATCACATATTTAACACCTTCAAAATTAGGCAAATTATATCGTGAGTCATCGAGCACTAAATATTGTGGACATGTTTCACAAGTCACTTTATGCCCTAGATTCCGTTCTCGAATAACCTCTTCAAGGCCCTCCTTAGAACTTACATGAACAATATGTACAGGATAGTCTAATGCAGCACCAATTGTACTAAAGCGCTTAATCGCTTCCGATTCAATCATGGCAGGTCTTGTGAGTGGATGATTGCTTACATCTAATTCACCACGTTTACGTTTATTAGCTACGAGCGCATCAATAAGATCACCATTTTCACAGTGCGCTCCAACGAGAGCGCCCGTAGGTTTGATTGCCTCTATAGCATCATAAATTTCTCGATCTGTTAAACGGAAGCCATATGCTAAATACACTTTAAAAGATGATACACCAGCCTCTACAACCTTTGGTATCTCACGAGCTACACTTTCATTCATTTCTACAAGCTCCATATGGAATTTGTAGTCACAGGAGCAATGCCCTGCGGCACGCTCCTTATGAACTTCTAAGCCTTTACAAAGGGATCCTTCCTCAGGAGAAGCAAAATTAATGATTGATGTTGTTCCACCATGAATAGCAACTTTTGTACCACTATCAAAATCATCCGCAGTAGATGCTAAGGCATTTGTCATCTGAAAGTGTGTGTGTGGATCTATAAACCCAGGGAACACATAGCAACCTTTTGCATTAATAACTTCAGCCCCTTCTGGAACAGAAAGGTATTCATTGATGGCGACAATTTTGTCGCCATCGATAAGTAAATCTCCAGTAAGGATTCGATCAGTTAAGACCAATTCCCCTTGTTGTATAATAATCATGATACATAGTATACATGCTCTTTACAGAAGGCATGTACGACTCCTTTCAATTCTTCAGGTAATGCATCAATGTCACATACGGTTTCTTCACCTTTGAAGCGATAACCACAGCTAGTGCCTGTGATGTAGAAACCATCATTTGTACTATCTGCTAATGCTTCAGCATTGTGGAAGAATGTAATGCGATCCTTGTATGGTTGACAAGGTTCAACGCAATGACATGCACAGTTACCACATTCATTACAGCTTTGATCAATATGAATAATCAATTTAGCATCATTTACAGTAACGACTTCATTACATCTATTAGGACATACGCGAACACAAGAGCCACATGTTACACGGCAATGATAATCAGAACTACGCGTACCTGGGAAGGATGGCATTGCTGCACGTTTTTTCTTCATCGCATCGCTTTTCTTGAAGATTTTATTTTCACTAATATCTTTAGCAAGTTTAGCGATTAGATCTTTATGCACTTTCAAAGCAGCGTTGTAATCGGTAGATTCAACTTCATCTGCTAAGCCTTTGAACGTATTGTAACCTTCGCCTTGGAGAAGTATTGTACATACTGTTACAGGCCAGATACCACAATCAAAGATGGCTTTAATGTTTTGTTTTACAGCGCCACCACTGTAAGACATTGGTAAACGTTCGCCGAATTGAGCACTTAGAAGCTCAGCTACGCCAATTGTAACAGGTAACAAGGATTTACCAGACATGTACATTTGCTCGCCTGGCAATTCATTGTTATGAATTTGTACAGGAAATGTATTTGTCAATTTAACACCAAAGATCTTATTGTGTTCTTCACCAAGAGCGATAAGACGTTCTAACATTGGAACAGCTTTGTCAAATTGAAGGTCAACTTCGAATTGATGATCTTCAAAGTCAATGTATTCAAAACCTGCATTATCTAACAACTCTCTAATGCGTTTTGGACCTAACAATGTAGGATTGCATTTCAAGTATAAATGGAGGCCTTTTTCACTAATTAGGTAGGAACAAATAGATTCGATTTCTTCTGCAGGACAACCGTGCATTGTAGACAATGTGATTGCTTGGCAAAGTTCATCACTAATAGAGTTAATGAAATCAGCATCAATATGTTCAAATTCATCTACATGGTCAAGACACCATTGTTTGCATGTATCCCACATAGGAGATTGAGATGCGCTGCGCATTGTATTGATGAATTTATCGACCATTGGGCTCTTAATACCAGCTAAGTTGTAACCAACACTCATGATAAACAAGAAGCCATCTGGATCGCCTAAACCTAATTCTTTAGAGATTAATTTTAATGCGAACCATGCTTTGATATATTCATCTGCAGCTTCATCACAGCTATATTCAGAAGACCATTCTACGTTGTACGCTTCGTCTACAGAGTAGATACATGGTCTAGGAATACCTAATTCTTCACCATACATGATTTGTACAGTTTTCAATTCGATACAGCGAGCACCTGCTACGTAAGATGCCACAATATTTTGTGCCAACTGTGTATTAGGACCTGCTGCAGGGCCTACAGGGTTTTCAATGGATTTACCAAAGATTTCTAAGCGTTGATTATGATTGGTACGATGAATTTTATTTACATTGTAAATACGATTGTACATCTTGTACTCTGTCATAATGTGGTTCATCAATTTTCCGAAACTTACCGGATACATAATGTCACTCATAATGTCACACTCCTTTAAAGCGTTTGCGTTATGGGTTTAGTCGTTTCCATAAACCTTTAGATGTTGCTAATACTTCGTTCATTACTTCAGCTTTATCGATGCCTTGTAATTTACGATCGATCATACGTGGTACACCATCACTAATAGTTGTTACCACATACATACCATTAGCACCGAATAACAAGTGACCATTGATATTATTTTCATCAAGTGGTGTTGGTGCTGCGTAATCCAGAACGATTACGTCAGCAGCAGCACCCTTTTTAAGGATGCCTACTGTAGTATCAAAGAATTCATTAGCCATTTTACGATTGTTTTCAAATAGCATATGAGGAACTTCGCCCCAACCTACATATGGTTTATGTTGCTCATGTTTTACAAGACAATTTGCAACTTTGTAGGATTCAAGCATGTCATTTGTATAACCATCTGTACCTAAACCCACTGTGATACCTGCACCTAGTAGCTTCAAGATATCTGTTGTGCCTACTGCATTACCCATGTTACTTTCTGGGTTATGCACAACTTTAGCTTGCGATTCTTTTAATAATTCCACATCTTGGTCAGTTACGTGTACACAGTGGCCTGCAATACTCTTCGGTCCTAAAATACCAGATTCTACAAGTCGTCCTACCGGTGTCATGCCATATTTTTCTTTACTATCTGCCACATCTTCTGGGCCTTCAGCAACATGAACATGATAACCTAATTTATCTTCATTACGAGCTTTCACATAATCTAAAGTCTCAGGACTTAGCGTAAAGGATGCATGTAAGCCCATCATAGCCGCGAGTCTAGATGGATCTTTTTTCGCCTCTTTACCAAAACGCACATTTTCTGCAACAGCAACTTTCATTTGGTCAACACCGTTACGATCAGAGACTTCATAGCATAAACAAGAACGAACACCGAACCGTTTAGCTACATCAGCAATAACAGATAGGCTATTAGCAGTTTCACCATAACTTGCATGGTGGTCAAAAATAGTAGTTACACCATTTTCAATACAGCCTAAATATGTAAGTAATGCGCTAGCTTTCACATCTGGAGCTGTCAATTTATTATCTAAATAGAACCATAGGCCTTCTAAAATTTCACCAAAGTTAGTTGGTGCTGGACCCGGCAAAGATAAGCCGCGTGCAAGAGCAGAATAAATATGATGATGTGCATTTATAAAGCCTGGCATAATCAAACCACCATGAGCATCAATAATTTCTGCATCTTTATATTGTTTGCATAATTCATCATATGCACCAATATCTATAATCTGAGTTCCGTCAATAACAACAGCACCATCATAAATGATAGGTCTATCAGTATCGCGAGTAATTACAGTACCTTTTCCTAATACAATCATAGGGCACCTCCCCAACGAAACGTTGGATGCATACTTATAAATCTATATATTATTATAATACGATACGCGTACCTGTTTTTCCTGCTATACCATCCTTAGATTTTTCTAATAATGTGATAATGGAAACACGGCCTTTTTTAGATTCTGCAAATGCAATAGCAGCTTCTACTTTTGGTTTCATAGAACCTTCTGCAAACTCGCCTGCTGCTGCATATTTTTTCGCATCTGCTACGGTTATTTCATCAAGCCATTGCTCATTTTCTTTACCAAAATTAATGGCAACCTTTTCAACAGCTGTTAAAATAACTAGTACATCTGCATCAATTTCTTGTGCTAACAAGCTACTAGTCCAGTCTTTATCAATAACGGCCGCTGTACCATGGAGTTCATTACCTTCTCTAGTTACAGGGATACCGCCACCACCACAGGCAACGATTAATTGTTTCCCAACTAAGCCTTTAATTGCTTCAATTTCAATGATTTCTTTCGGTGCTGGAGATGCCACTACACGACGATAGCCGCGACCAGAATCTTCTTTTACAACGTAATCGTAATTTTTTTCTGCATATTCAGCTTCTTCCTTGGTCATAAAGTGACCAATTGGTTTTGTTGGATTTTTGAAGCCCGGATCATTTTGGTCAACTAATACTTGCGTAACCATTGTCATGGTTGGCAAATGTTTAATACCACGATTTAATAACTCTTCGTGAAGGGCATTTTGTAAGTCATACCCGATATATGCTTGGCTCATGGCCACACATACGGACAATGGTGTATTGGGTTGCCCTTCTACTTCTCGTGTCAATGCAGCCATCGCATTGTTGATCATACCAATTTGAGGGCCATTGCCATGAGTTACTACCACATCACAATTGGCTTCTACTAAATCAATAATCGTTTTAGCTGTACTTTTTACTGCAATTTTTTGTTCCGGAAGGGAATTACCTAATGCATTCCCACCTAACGCTACTACAACTCTTTTTTTCATGTTATGCCTCATAACAAACTATTAAGAATAAAAAGGAGCCATCAACACGGATGGCCCCTAAACTTTACTTTACGGTTGAACTCGGTCAGTTCCCTTCCGTTCTAATTCTTTTAAGGTTTCTACAGGATTCTTAAATTTGCTTAAGAAGATCATAGCTGCAATAACATATGGTTTGTAGCTTGCTTCTTTATAAAGAGGTACGCGATAGCGATCGAATACTGTTGCGTCTACTTCGCCTTCTTCACAACTTACACCTGTAATATCTGCTGGTAAGCAATGTAAATAAAGAGCTTTACCATCTTTAGTGAGACTCATCATCTCTTCAGTACATGCCCAATCTTTATGTTTACCATTTTCTTCAAGAAGAACTTTTTCTAATGCTTTAATGCCTTCATGGTCGTTTTCGCCATACAATTTCGTACGTTTTTCCATCGCACCAAATGGAGCCCAGCTCTTAGGATATACGATATCTGCATCTTTGAAAGCATCCTTCATGTCGTTAGTTCTACGGAAGGAACCGCCGCTTTCTTCAGCTTGTTTCTTAGCGATTTCTTCAACTTCTGGCATTACTTCATAGCCTTCAGGATGTGCTAATACGACTTCCATACCTAAACGAGTGAATAAACCAATAGCACCTTGAGGTACGGATAAAGGTTTACCATAAGATGGAGAGTAAGCCCAAGTCATAGCAAGTTTTTTGCCTTTAAGATTTTCTACACCACCGAATTCTTTGATGATATGAGCCGCATCAGCCATGATTTGTGTTGGATGGTCGATATCACATTGTAAGTTTACAAGTGTAGGACGTTGTTCTAATACGCCATCTTCATGACCTTCTTTAACTGCATCAGATACTTGATGCATGTAAGCATTACCTTTACCAATGTACATATCATCACGGATACCGATAACGTCAGCCATGAAGGAAATCATATTCGCTGTTTCACGAACTGTTTCACCGTGAGCAATTTGGGATTTACCTTCATCCAAATCTTGAACTTCAAGACCTAACAAGTTACAAGCGGAGGCGAAGGAGAAACGAGTTCTTGTAGAATTATCGCGGAATAAAGAAATACCAAGGCCACTGTCGAATACTTTAGTGGAAATATTGCGTTCTCTAAGAGCTCGTAATGCATCTGCTACTGCCCAAACACCTTTTAATTCATCTTCAGATTTTTCCCATGTAAGAAAGAAATCTTCACCGTACATTTTGCTAACGTCTAAGTCTTTTAAAGTTTCAATACTTTTATTGAAGTCTGTCATCTGTAAGTCCTCTCTTTCAATTCCCTAAAGGGCTACTTAGGATCTAACTTTATACGGTACCTCATCAAATGGTGAAATACCGTATTAAATTTGTAGTTATGAACTATGTTCTAGTGATTTCCGTTTTAAAGAGATCTAATCCAATATATGTGATATTAGTCTTTACAGTATACGGATGGCAATAATGCATATACAGCCGCACATGTTACAAGGTCTTGTTTCCATGTAATTTCGTTAGGAGCATGTGCTTGTGCTTCTGCGCCAGGACCGAAGCCGATACAAGGGATGCCGTTACGGCCCATGATGGATACGCCGTTAGTGGAGAATGTCCATTTATCAGTCAATGGGCGAGCTTTACGCATTTCAACTGTATCTTCGGCGCCGATACGTTCGTTACCATACAAGCTAGTGTAGGCTTCTTCCAAAGCTTCTGTTACTTTGTGATCTTTAGGAATTACCCAAGTTGGGAAGTAACATTCGATTGGATATGTCAAACCAGTCCAGGATGGGCGAGCATATTCATACATGCATACTTTCGCACCATATTCTTTAACATGTGGTAAAGCTTCAATTTCTGCCAAGCAGGATTGCCATGTTTCGCCAGCTGTCATACGACGGTCCAAAGAAACGGCGCAAGAGTCAGCTACTGCACAACGGCTCGGAGAAGTGTAGAAGATTTGGGAAGTAGTTACAGTACCGCGACCTAAGAAGCGAGCTTCTTCGTAGTGGTCTGGGTTGAATTTAGGGTCGAGCATTTTAACGAGACCTTTAATTTTTGTGCTTTCATCAGCAGAGTTAGCATTTAATTCACGGATATCTTGAAGAATATCCGCCATTTTGTAAATTGCGTTGTCACCGCGTTCAGGAGCGGAGCCATGGCAAGATACGCCTTGTACATCTACGCGAATTTCCATACGGCCACGTTGGCCACGGTAGATACCACCATCAGTAGGTTCAGTGGATACTACGAATTCAGGACGAATATTACGTTCTTTAATCATGTATTCCCAGCAAAGACCATCGCAGTCTTCTTCTTGTACTGTACCTACAACAAGTACGCGATATTTATCACTTAAAAGACCTAAGTCTTTCATGATTTTAGCGCCGTATACAGCGGATACGATACCACCTAATTGATCGGATACACCACGACCACCGATTTTAGTTTCATCTTCAAAACCTTCATAAGGATCAAAATTCCAGTTATCGCGGTTGCCAATACCTACTGTATCGATATGAGCGTCGAAGGCAATAAGAGTTTTACCAGTACCCATGTAACCAAGAATGTTACCCATTGGATCTACTTCAACTTCGTCGAAGCCAAGATCTTTCATTTCTTTTTCAATGCGTTGAACGTGTTCTTTTTCTTCTGCACTTTCACCAGGGAATGCTACGATTTCACGTAAGAACTTGGTCATTGCTGGTCCATAAGTTGCTGCTGCTTGTTTAATTGCTTGTAAATCCATAATTAATGCCTCCTAACGATCTTCACCATACCACATAATATTTTTATATCTTTCAGGGTCTGTATCACCTTCAGTGGAGAAGCAGAGTACCTTTGAAGACTCATCTAATTCTAATTCCTTGCGTAAGTCTTCATATTCTGGCATTGTCATAATTGCCGTTACAAGACCTAGTGGAACCGCACCAGATTCACCTGTAGTGATTGGTGTATCACCTTTAATCGGTGCACCACCAACGCGCATACCAAGTCTTGCTACCCAATCAGGAGCAGATACGAATACATCCGCATGGTTTCTTAAAATATCCCAAGAAACTGTATTTGGTTCACCACAAGCGAGGCCTGCCATGATTGTTTCTAAATCACCCTCAACGATACGAGGATTACCATCATCAGCTACAGCCCCTTTGTATAAGCAAGCTGCTGCTTCAGCTTCTACAACCACTAATTTAGGTTTCTTAATTGCATTGCTGTATAAATTAGTAAAATAACCTACTACAGCACCTGCTAGGGAACCTACACCAGCTTGTACAAATACATGGGTTGGTACCTTACAGTTTTCAGCTTCTAACTGATTTGCCGTTTCCATAGCCATTGTGCCATAGCCTTGCATGATCCAGTTTGGAATTTCTTCATAGCCTTCCCATGCTGTATCTTGAACTACAACACCATTTGGAACTTCTTTAGATTTTTTAGTTGCTAACCGTACACATTCATCATAGTTGAATTCTTCGATTGTTACGGTAGCACCTTCATTTTCAATTTGTTTTCTACGATATTCTGTAGAGCCTTTAGGCATGAATACTACTGCTTTTTGACCTAATTTATTAGCAGCCCAGGCTACGCCACGTCCGTGGTTACCATCAGTAGCTGTAAAGAATGTAGCTTGCCCGAATTCTTCTTTTAATTGTGGAGAAGTTAATACATCATATGGTACATCTTCAACATTTTTACCAGTTTGTTGAGCTACATATTTTGCCATTGCATAAGAGCCGCCTAATACCTTAAATGCATTTAGGCCAAAGCGGTAAGATTCATCTTTTACAAAAAGCGAATTAACACCGATATAATCTGCTAATTTTTCTAGCGATACTAGTGGAGTTACACTATACTGTGGAAAACTTTCATGAAATGCTTTAGCTTTCTTAATTTCTCTAACATCCATAACGGACAAGAACTTGTCACTAGATGGTGCCATCGTATTACGTTTCCACTGAATTCTGTCCATATTTGCCTCCTAGGATTCTTCCTTTACAGTATTTAAATCACTATAAAGAGTAAACTTAGAAATATTGAAATACTCCGCAATCTTTTCTGAAGATTTAGAAATAAGAAAAGCCCCTTTTTCATTCAAGTAGCTAATAGCTTTTAGTCGCTCTACTTTATTCATGAGTGGTCCAGGTTTGCCAACTAACCGTTCTGCTTCTAGTAGTAAATCATCTAATAGTTCCGATACACTTGTAGTAATTTTTTCAACAGTGCCAGTCTCAGCTTGGCCTATACCTATAAGACTTTCAAGTGATCGATGCATCATAACAAACTCTGTGATATCCTGATTAATTCCCAATAGGTATGCAATATTGCCATTATCATCACGGATATACATGGTAGAGGATTTTAATATGCGTCCATCCTTAGTTTTTGTTAGATACCCAAATCTACCTTCACTACCATCATCATAGTTGAGTACATCTAAAACCACATGTGATGGACCATCACCAACATGACGATTCGTTATCGTACCATTTTCTATATATACAAGTGATGTATCGAGATCTCCTTGTAAGTCATGTATTAGTACTTCACAAGATGGTCCGAATTGTATGGCTAATCCATGAGCTATTACTTTTAGCCGTTCCAATGTACTCATTGAGATAACCTCCCTCTCATCGGTATCGGTTAACTTTATGGTCTAAATAACTTCAGTCCGCTTACATAGTCAGCATTATGAGAACAATTCTAACTATTTTTGTATTAACCTAATTTTTTGTTAGGTTTCTTACTTAAATTATAGGTCTATGAATACAAAAATGCAACGCTATTATGCATTAAAGTTATTTATAAATATACATCCATATACGAACATTGTAATAAACACACGCAGACACTGTGATTTTTATCACAATAACTATTATTTATAATTTTTTTTAATGACCTTTCTATTATCATATCTATATATGTGAATATGCTAAGATTCTATAAAAGTAAATGTATATCTATATTCTTATATCTACAAATTAGATTTACTATATTCATATACATGTATATATGTTATAAATATTCCTATCATTTATAACCATCAAATTACGCTTTACCATACAGTTATTATTACAAAGATGCAAAAAAGGCTGTAATAACGAATTACCGTTATTACAGCCTTTATATACTGTTATCTGTTAGGATTATGTTAATGATTAAGAGTAAATTATGCGTTTACCAATGTTTTACCCAACTCTTCACATTGTGCTTTACCATCATCATCAGGTTCACCCAAGATTGCCAAGCCATCAGCTACTAATTCGCCACCAGCGTCTTTAATGCGAGTGCCCCAGTCTTCTAACCAAGTGCCACCCCAACCATAGGAGCCAAAGATTGCTACTTTTTTACCACCCAATTTAGCTTCTAATTCTGTGTAGAATGGTTCAAATTCGCCTTCTTCTAATTGTTCTGCACCCATATCAGCACAGCCAAGAGCTAGTTTTTCGTAAGCTGCTGCGTCATCTACGGATACTTCAGAAACAGATTTCACTTCAACTTCTTGACCTGCAGCTTTGATACCTTCAGCTACTGCTTGAGCCATTTGTTCTGTATTGCCTGTACCGGACCAATAAATTACACCAATCATCTTGTACCTCCTAGGCCGTTCTTGCGACCAATGAACTAAATGTTTTTCCCAACATCAATTGAGTTTGACAAAATTCACGACAT
>JAGZGB010000137.1 GCA_018367495.1 Veillonella sp.
GTTTTCATTAATATTAGCCATGATGACTCCTTTTATAATTAGAATTCTCTATATATAGTAAAATATATAAGGGATTGGCGCAAGAGGTTTCTATAGAATGTCGAAGTTATTTTTGGGTCTAATTATTTTATAGTGTATTCCTATAGTAAATAATGTTTAATGGGGAAATTATTACTCGTTTTATGGCGTATAATGAAAGTATGAAATAGTTATAATTTCTTTATAACAGATAGGGCTCTTCATTATTTACTCATAAAATGTCTATTGATATAATGAATTTATATTTAAAAGCATTATTTGTATGTAGGAATTTTTTAGTAATTATGTGTAGTGTAGTAAATTATTATTATGGGGAGGGAAATGATAATGGTAGATAATAAGAAGTCAATTGATGTGCTCTTTCTTTGTATTAAGAGGAAGGATAAATTAAAGGAATTTAAAGAAGCCTTTGGTTTGAATAAGATTAATACAGAAGAATATTTATTAAAATTTGTAGCAAACTTTTATAAGGCTCCTATTGTAAATTACAAAGGTTATATAAACAGATCTAAGAATCTTTATAGTGAGATTATTGCGAAAACTCTTGTATCAGAGGATCTCGTTAAAGAATGGGATAAATTGAAACCTGTAAGACCTAATCATTTTGATACAGACCATACGCCTACTCAAAATGAGTTATCAATCACCAATCGAAAAGAAGAAATTTTAGCAAAATTATTATTCTATCAAGGTGAGGTTAAGGATTTAGGTTATATTTTTGATTACCAAACACCATTAAAAGCAGCTCGAAGCGACTCTTATGGAAAAATAGATTTATTAGGCTATAACACGGATGATAAATACTACTCTGTTATTGAATTGAAATATCGCCCATCTGGTAGTGATGAAACTTTACTACGATGTGTTTTAGAAGCTTATACATATTATAAATTACTTGATTTAGATCAGATTGTATCTACTGATAGTCATGAAGGTATAAGTGTTTTAAGAAATTTAAAGGGGTATAAGCATACCAAGAACGCTGAATTAGTTATTTTATTTGATGAGAAGGCTTGTACTGAAAACGATGGCGGATATAAAACAAATTTAATGTTAAGCCTAAATCCGAAGGATATTGCTAACGCGGTTTATCCATCCAAAACAGTTGAAAGCCAACAACATAAAGAGTGCCAAGAGTTACTTACAACTGATAAACGTGATTCTTTGCGAATCTTGTGTGAAACAATCTTAAAGCAAGAGCCTCATTTAAAACAAATTCGTTTTGCTGTATTACGTGTGGAGACGGTCGATGAATCCCATAACATAGAGCGTTCATACCGAGCAGAAACATTGCTAACAATTTCTAGAAAAGGTTAAGTATGAATATAATTATCCATCGTGGCACTCATCAGATTGGCGGTAGTGCCATAGAAATTAGTACAGCATCTACCCGCATTATACTGGATTTTGGTAATGAATTAAGTTTAGATGAAAAGTACACACCTATAAATTTAGATATAGACGGTGTTACAAAAGGGATACTAGATTGTGATGGTATTGTGATTTCACATTATCATATGGATCACTTAGGACAACTAACCTCTGCATTACCAGAAATACCATTATATATGGGGGAACTGAGTAAGGAAGTGGCTATGATAGCTACTCAACATCAAGATAAAGATTTATATTTACGTTTGTTAGATGCAAATACATTTCGTGGAGGCGAAGCCTTCACTATAGGAAATATACATATTAGACCTTTGGTTATCGACCATAGTGCTGTGGATAGTTATATGTTTGTTATTGAAGCAGAAGGTAAACGTGTCTTATATACAGGTGATTTTAGAATGCATGGGGTACGAGGTCATGTATTAGAAAAGCTAATTAGGACGTATATAGGTAACGTTGATGTATTAATTACAGAAGGCACCTCATTATCTCGAAATGCTCATGATGGGATATCTGAAAGAGAAGTGCTAGACGATATTTCTTCATATATTCAAGATGGAAAATATGTCTTTGTTATGTGTTCCTCTACGAATATTGACCGTATTATGGGGATTTGGCATAATATGCCGACTGATAAGGTATTAATTTGTGACGCGTATCAGAAAAGAATATTAGATACGGTGATTGATAATGTGTACTATAATAGTTCATTGTATCGTAGACCTGATAGTCCACTAGTTCTTGATATAGGGGCATATCCTAAATATTATATGGATAATGGATTTGTTTCCTTAGTAAGAGGAACAGAAAATTATATTTCTCAAATTAAAAAATTCCCTAAAGATGATGTACGTATTATATATTCTATGTGGACAGGATATATTGAGGAAAATCTGGCGTTAAAAGATTTGCTAGATACGTATCCATCTTATATATGCCATGCAAGTGGTCATGTATGTAAGGCTGATTTAGTTAAGTTTATCGATATGGTCAATCCTGATGTTATTATTCCTGTTCATACTGATAGTCCTGAGAACTTAGAGAAAATAGCATCTCATAGGAGTATTTATGTAGTTGATGATAATGAGCCGTTTATTATATAGGACCCACTTGCTTTCATTTTACTTATAGGTTATAATAGTAGAGCTTATTAATGGTAAGCACTTCCTACCCCTATGTGTCGATAGGGGCATTAGTCCGAAAGAGGAGGTGATTTTGTA